>CAMAUF010000164.1 GCA_945861295.1 bacterium
CACCCCGAACGCCACAGGGACAGCCCGACGCTCCGCCTTCGATCTGGGGGCTACCTGAGCCGGCGGGCGAGGTCTGGAAGGCATGATCCACCTACATGCGGGCAACTTCTTGCGGCGTCGTCCCGATGTCGCGAATGAGCTTCCAGTAGAGGTCACCGCTGATGTCGTTCACATGAACGGGGATGACGGCGGTGCGCCCGTCCACTGTGCGCCAAAGGACGTGACTGCCTTTCTGGCGGATTCGCCGCGAACCCCTGCGAACGGGCGGTGCCCTCGAATTGCCGGACCTTAGCTGACGGCAAGGAGCAATTCCGCGGATACATCATCCGGAGGCGTCTCGCCGTACTCCCGCCACATGTCCAGGAACATTTCGAAGACATCCGCTAGCTCACGGCGGGCATCCTCGGGCGTGGCCGCCAACGCATGGCAGCCGCGGACGGCAGGGATGTAGGCGAGGAACTCGCCATCATTCGGCGCCACCACGACCGTGTAGTCATTCAGTGTCTTCACAGCGCGAAGAATATCAGCTCGCTCGGCCCGAACGCCACCAGTGTTACGCCACCCTAACTGATGGCAAGGAGGCGCTCCCCAAAGGGTCCTCCGGAGGATGGGCGCCCCTTATTGCCGCCAGAACTCCTCGAACACCCCAAAGACGAGCTTGAGTTCTACCAGGGCTTCATCCGGTGTCGCGCCGAGAGCCTGACACCCCGGCGCCGCCGGAAGGAACGCGAGGAACATCGCACGCGTTGGGCGCGCCCACCTTGGTGAAGTCCTCAAACCGTTTCATGGCGACAGAGTACTCTGCGACGCCACGCGCTAGAATCCTGGCACACCAATTTCCAGGAGTCGCGCATGCCTCGCCTCCGGCAAGTTTCCCGCGCCGAAGCGCCCGACGACGTCAAGGCCATCTACCACCGCCTCTTTGGCGACCGCGACCCCGTGGCCGAGCCTGGCACGGCGACGGGCACACCCGGCAACTGGTGGACGGTCTGGGCGCTGGTGCCGGAAGTGCTGGCCCACGCCCAGGCTGGCTTTGGGCTCTTCAACAGCAAGAAGCGACTCCTCCCGCCGTATCTGCGCGAACTGGGGCTGATCCGCACCGGTTTCGCGGCGGGGAGCCAGTTCGTTTTCTCGCAGCACTGCAAGGCCGGACGCGCCGCCGGCATCCCGGACGAGAAGGTCGCCGCCATCCCGGCTTGGGCCTCGTCGCCCTTATTCGACGCCGCGGACCGCGCCGTGCTCGCCTACACCGACGAACTGGTGCTCCAGGACGGCCGCGTCCAAGACGCCACCTTCGCGGCGGTGCGCGAGCATCTCAGCGACGAACAGGTGCTCGAACTGACGTACGCGGTCTGCACCTATCGCCTCCACGCGACCATGACGCGCGCCTTGCGCCTGGAGTATGACGATGTCGACGAACGCATCGTCGAGATCGCGGCCCCCGGCCAACAGTCCGCCGACGTCTTGGCCCAGATCAGCCGCTGATCACGACCACGGGCATCCCGGGATGATGCACGGAACCAAAGTGATGGCAGCCGGTCAGGCGGACGGGTATGCTGGCGAGATGAGCAACTCACCGATCGCGTCGCCGTTCAACGCGGTAATCCAGCGGACACCCGAATGGTGGATTGGCTGGATCGAGGAGATCCCTGGCGTGAACTCGCAAGGCGTGACCCGCGAGGAACTGATCGCGAACCTCCAATCCGCGCTCGAAGAGGCGCTGTCCTTCGCCCGAGAGGACGCCCGCGCCGAGGCCCAGGGCCCGTACGAAGAGACCGCGATCCCCGTGTGAAACGTGGCGACGTGGTGCGACACTTGAGGGCACACGGGTGTGAACTCGTCCGGGAGGGCTCGAACCACTCGTGGTGGTACAACCCGGCGGCGCGCAGGCGCACGGCCGTCCCAAGGCATGCCGAGATCGACAACGAGCTAGTTAAGAAGCTTTGCCGTGACCTCTGGATCCTCCCACCTCGTTGAGCCAGCCGGGCTCAATCGCCGAGGACGGATACGCGCGTGTCGCCAACCAGGATTTCTACGCGCGTCCTACCCCCGATACCTTCGACGTAACGCCTGAAGGTGCTGAGATTGAGGTCGGTGGCCCGTTCGATGGCGGCCACGCGCGGCTGCGCAACCCCCATTCGCTTCGCGAGCTCTCGTTGTGAGATCTTCGCTTTCTTGCGAGCCACCCGTAACGCGTGGGCCATCATGATTCGTGTTCCAGCTCGGCCACGCGCTCGGCCGACCCGTTCCGGGTACGCGTCGCCGCGAGGAGTCCTTGACGATCCTCGGAGCTGAGGCTTCTTGCCCAGCCTTCGCACTCAGGATGAAACTCGACCTCCCATGGCATGCACCAGAACTCCTCTGTTATAGGATCGCCACCTACCCGAACCGGCTTGGGAGCGCGACACGGCGGGCCGGGAGCTTCACCTCGTGGCCCAGCCAGGCGCCGATATTCTCGCCCGTGCGCCCTTCGGCGCCCTCGGCGATTAAGTCGAGGCCGAGCTGCGCGATCTGCTCGGGCCGCATCCAGGTCTTGACGATGTCGTCGGTCAGCCGGTCGCCGACCGCGCCACGGATCATCATCGAATCGGTCGCATCCATACAAAGCGCGTTGACGCGGACGCCATGCGGCGCAAGGACGCGCGCCCAGGCCTGCGTCAGGCCGTTGATGCCCCACTTCGAGGAATCGTAGATGTCCATGCGTGTGCCGCCGCCCGTGGAAGTGCCCTCGGGCGGGCAGATGTGGTCGGTTGAGATGTTGATGATATGCCCGCCGCCGCGCGCGACGAGGTGCGGGATCGCGGCCCGGCCGGTGAGGAAGACGCCGCGCAGGTTCGTGCCAACGAGGATGTCCCAGTCGTCGACCGCCTTCTCCCAGGAATCGGCGAGCGGGTACGTCGGCCGCCAGACCCCGGCGTTGGCGACGACGATGTCGATGCCGCCGAATTCGCCCACCGTGCGCTCGACGAAGCCCTTGATGTCGGAGGCGCTCCGCACATCCGCCACGGTCCCGAAGGCGCGCACTCCAGCCCTGCGCAGTTCGACACCATACTGGATGACCTCCGGCCGAACGTCGCACAGCGCGATATCGGAACCTTCAGCGGCGAAGACGCGGGCGAAGGCGGCGCCGATGCCAACGGCCCCGCCCGTAATCAGTGTGACTTTCCCAGCAAGCATTCCCATGACCGTGGAGCATACGGCACGGACACGGAATGCGGAGCCACGCGCCAGGGCGGGCGCTACTCGCGGCGCGGGGCCCCGGCGCCGCCGAACCCGGCATCGGTCATGCCGCCATCGACGAGGTAATAGCTGCCAGTGACGAACGAGGCCTCGTCGCTGGCGAGGAAGGCGGCGACCGCCGCGACGTCGGTCGCTTCACCGACCCGCCCGAGCGGGATGCCCAGGCCCGCGGCTTCGCGGCGGCCGGGCTGGGACCAATCGTTGCCGCCGAACGGCGTGGCGATCAGGCCCGGCCCGATAGAGTTCGCGGTGATCCGGTGGGGCGCGAGTTCCTGCGCCATGGAGCGCGTCATGTGGCGGACGCCGGCCTTCGCCGCGCCGTATGGGATCAACCCGGCGAAGCCCTTTTCGGCGGCGACGGAGGCGATGCTGATCAGCCGCCCACCCGCGCCCTGCCTCACAAGTTGCTTCGCGACCGCCTGGCAGGTGAGGAAGACCCCAGTCAGGTTTATGTCGATAACCGCTTGCCAATCGGCTTCGGTGAGCGTCAACAGCGTGCCATTACGATTGATCCCGGCGTTGGCGACGCCGACCCAGAGGTCGCCCAGTTCGGCGACGCTCCGCGCGATGGCGGCGTCGAGTTCGGCCTGCTTGCGCACGTCGACGAGCAACGCGATCGCGTTCGGGCCGAGGGCGCGAACCTCCTCGGCGGTCTCTTCGGCCGCGACAAGATTGATGTCGGCGGCGGCGATATGCGCGCCTTCGGCGGCGAACCGGAGCGCCATCGCCCGGCCGAGGCCGGAACCCGCGCCGGTGATGAACGCGACTCTGCCCGTCAGTCTGTCCAACTTCCCCTCCTTGTTAGCGGTCCCAAACGACCGGCAGGCGCTTGACCGAGCGCATGGCCGTGCCTTCGCCCATGACCGGGTTCTCGCCGGGCTTGATCCGCGGGTGCTTGACGGCGTCGAGCAGCATCTTCGAGCCGGTGACAGCCTCCATGCGGGCGAGCTGGTAGCCAAGGCAGAAGTGCTTGCCGAGGCCAAAGCCGACGTGGCTCGCGCGCCCGTCCTCGCGGGTACCGACGCGCACCTCCTTGCCCATCCAAAGGTCATTACGGTGGATGTCGAACGTATCCGGGTTAGCGAAGACGCGCTCGTCGCGGTTGGCCGAGTGCATGGAGACCTGGACGGCGTCGCCGGCCTTGATCCGCTGGCCGCCCCACTCGAAGCCGACGAGGGCGTTGCGCGGTTCGCCGCCGACGGGGCCGGAATGGCGCATCGTCTCGGTGAAGGCGTTGTCGAGCAGGTCAGGGTTCGCCTTGATCTCTTCGAACTGGGCGGGATGGTTGAGGATCAGCCACCACAGGTTCGCGATCGCCTTGTCGGTCGTTTCGCCGCCCGCCGTCAGCAACAAGCTCACGAAAGACTTGATTTCGTAGGCGGTCAGCTTCTGGCCGTCGACTTCGGCCGCGCAGAGCTTCGAGATTAGGTCGTCGCCGGGGTCGGCCATGCGCTTGCGAACGTAGGGGTCGATGTAGTCGTGGAACTGGCGATTGAGGTCGACGGCCTTCGCGCGGCGCACCGGATCGGGCCCGAGGCCGGCGATGAAGGTCGTGAAGCACGCGTGAAAGAAGACGTGGTCCGACTTCGGCAAGCCCAGGGCGTCGATGATCACGTTGGCCGGAAGACGGGTGGAGAATTTGTCGACCAAGTCAGCCTCGCCCTGGGCGATGAACTGGTCGATGAGGTCGGCCGCGGCCTGTGGCGCGAACTTCTCGATCAGGTCGTGCGTGTTCTGTTCGACGACTGGCAGGAAGGCGGCGAGCTTTTGGCCGACGAACTCGGGCGCGATGATGTTGCGCTTCTGGGTGTGCTCGTCGCCGTCCATCGCGGTGAGCGACGGCCCGAAAACGACGTTGTGTGAGGCCTCCATGATCGTGCTGGACAGGCGGGCATGGTCCTTGAAGCCCGCGACGACGTCGTCGTAGCGCGTCACGAGCCAGCTGCCGTTCAGCGGGTTGCGCCAGATCGGATGATGGTCGCGGAGGTAACGGTAGATGCCCCAGGGTTCGCGGACGAACTCCGGCGAGCCGAGCATGGCAGGGTCGAAGGTGGCGTCAGTGATGGCGGAGGTGGGCACTTGACCCTCCCGGGGCCGGTGATGGCACGAATCATACGCGAACGCGCGTGGGGGCCGCGCAACTGTTGGAGCTCACGCCGTCCGCCATCTGGCCGGACACTCTTGAGCCTGTCCGCAGGACGATAGGATCCTCCACAGCTATAATACTGCCGCCGCCAAGGAAAGTGTGGCGAGGAGCCCAACGCGTGACTGCGCCAACCCCGGTTTCCGTCTTTCTCGAACGCATCAGCGCCATTGCGCCGTTGATTCGCGACCACGTCGAATGGAGCCAACGCGAACGGCGGTTGGCGCCAGCCGTGGTGGAGGCGTTCCACGACGCGGGCTTGTTCCGGCTCCTGATCCCGCGCGAGTTCGGCGGGGAGGGTATACAGGAGCACGAGGTCCTCCCGATGGTCGAAGCCGTGTCCCGCATCGACGCCTCCGCCGGGTGGAACCTCGCGATTGGCAACGGCTCAAGCGGCTTTATCCGCTGCCTTGAGGAGTCGGCGGCCGCGGAGATCTTCGCGGTCCCACGCTTGCTCGCGGCCGGAAGCGCCAGCCCGACCGTCCGGTTTCGCGAGGTCGAAGGCGGCT
>CAMAUF010000165.1 GCA_945861295.1 bacterium
CACGGTCCCGACCACCGCGACTGGCTTGCGCATCCGCCGCTGGCCCAGCGACGGCCTCGAAGCCGAATACGTCGACATCCTCGACCTTGCGGCGCGTCTTGCCATCGATGCCGCCTCGCTCGATTTCGACACCCGCCAGGCATTTAGTCGCTTGCCCGAAAATTTCCGCTAGAATGCGCGGAATCGATTCCATGACCGCATCGAAGCGCAGGGAGGCCCAGGATGACCACGCTCGCCAGTAACGTGACCAAAGAGGCGTTCGAGACCATGTCACCGCTCGAACGGAGCGTCCACTACAACACGAACCGCTACCGTTCGCCCGGCAGCGAAGGCTGGTCGCGCTCCGTCGCCCCCGGCGACCCTGACCGCTACCTCATGGTCTCCGCCGATTGCCACGTCGTCGAGCCGCCCAACCTCTGGGTCGAACGGATCGACGAAAAGTACCGTCACCGCCTCCCGCGCCTCGAAGTCGACAAGGACGGCGTCAAGTGGTCCATCACCGAAGGCCACCATCCCATGAAGCTGCGTGACCTCAAGATGGAGGGCGAGGACCTCGAACGTTCGAAGGTCGGCAAGTCGGACCCAGCCGAGCGCCTCGCTGACCATGCCCGCGACGGCCTCGACGCCGAAGTGATCTTCCCGAACCGGGGCCTCAGCATGTGGGCGACGCCGGACGCGCTGTTCAGCCAGGCCCAGTGCGCCGTCTATAACGACTGGTGTTACGAAACCTTCGGCGCGCACTTCGACCGCATCGCGCCCCTCGCCTGCGTCAACACCGGGGACATCGATTCGGCCATCGGCGAGATCGAACGCACCGCCAAGCTCGGCTTCCGTGGCCTCAGCCTGCCCTGCAAGCCGATCTGGGGCGCCGGCGGCTCCTCCGACGCCAACTACAACGACCGCGAGTACGACCGGCTTTGGGCCTGCATCCAGGACACGAAGATGCCGTTCACCTTCCACGTCTCCACGGGCAAGGACCCGCGCGGGGCGAAGGGCAACGGCGGCGCGATCATTAACTACGTCGTCCACTCGCTCGCGCCGACCGCTGAGCCGATCGTCGTCCTCTGCTCCTCCGGCATCCTCGACCGCTTCCCCGGGCTGCGTTTCGCCAGCATCGAAGCCGGCATCGGCTGGGTGCCGTGGATGCTGCGCGCGATGGACGAGGCCTACGAGCACCACCATTTCTGGGTCTTCCCGAAGCTTTCGATGCTCCCCAGCGAGTTCTACCGCAAGCACGGCTCCGCCAGCTTCCAAGAGGACCCGCCGGGCATCGACCTGATGCGGGAGTACAACCTCAGCGACAACTTCATGTGGGCGAACGACTACCCGCACCACGAGGGTAGTTGGCCCCACAGCCAGCAGGCGATCGAGCGCCACATGGGCAAGCTCAACGACGATGAGCGGGCGAAGGTGCTCGGCCTCAACGCGGCGCGGTTGTTTGGCTTCGATGTCGCGAAACTGCTGGCGTATCGGACGGCGGACGCAGGCGGGAAGTAGGGGACGCTACGGGGAACGACTTCGCACCTCGAAGGAGGCCCTCGACTTGTCGCAACATCGAACGGCCGGTCCTCAATGAACGCTTAGGGGTACCAAATGAAATTCGGCGTCGCCTACGACTTCAGGAACCACCCAAGTTCGGCGGCCCGCCCCCGTACACTAACGCGAGTTCGTCGACCAGGTCGACCGACAAGCACGGCTTCGACCACGTCGACCTGCCCGAGCACCGCCTCTGCGCCATGACATCGGAGGAGGTCGTCGACCTCGGCAAGCGGATGGAGGCCGCCGACCCCTCGCCGGCGGCGCTGGGGTTTAGCCCAGTGACCGGCGGGCTTCCCGCTGTCATCGGCCAGGAATGCCTCGACTTGGTGGTCAACGAGGTGATGCCCGCCTTCCCACAGATAGGAACCCGATCGTGACCCCGGACGAGAGGAAGTACGAGCAGTACAAGAGGAACTACGAGGAGTACTGGCGCAAGCTTCGCAAACAGCACCGCGAACAGGGTTCTGCACCTCCTGACGAGAAGACGCTCGGTATTCTGGCGCGAGCGTTTCTTGATTTGTATGACCCGGGTAATAAGTCGATACCCCGGGCGATATCCCAGCCGAGTCCGAGGCTCACCGACGCTGAGTATGAACGACGACGAGTTGACGACGAGCGAGACCGTGTTCGTTTGGCACAAACCCAACGTGAGGAGCGCCAACGCCAAGAGCAGTTGACCATGGATGCACACGCTAGGCAGATTCTTGGGCGATTGCGAGTCGCGGAGAAACTCGAAGAACTACGAAACCGATACCTCGATCGACGTGTTCGCGTTGTCGTTGGGGCTTTCGAACATCTGAACCAGGGATGGTGGAGGCACTCGATAGACCTGCAGATAGAACTGCCTTATCCGGAGGCACAGTATGTGCCCCAAATTCGTAGAGTTACCGGGCCCTACGAGACGACATCCGTGAGCTATGGACCAGACGGTCCTCAATACAGCGTCAATCACGTCAGCGGGCCGCACGATGAGACGTTTTACAAGATAACCGGTGTTGACGAGAAAAAGTACACACGATATTTCTCGATCATCAACCGAAGTAATGGAATCACGGGTAAAATATCTTCGAAAAGTAATGGAATCACGGGAATAAATGAAATCGGGACGACCTATGTCGAGCCTAACGTCGACCTAAGCGCACTGGGCCGAGCAGTAGACCAATTGATTCTGGACGCGAAAACTGTTTTTGATGACACGGATGCGGTCGAGCGGGACGCCAATCTCAAGCGAGCAAGGATACGCTCGATGATCGGACGAGTCGTTGCCAACCTTGACTTTTAGCTACGAGTGTTTGCGACCCAAGCGGGCGAACGACTACCCGCACCACGAGGGAAGCTGGCCCCACAGCCAGCCGGCGATCGAGCGCCACATGGGCAAACTGACGGACGACGAGCGCGCCAAGGTCCTCGGGCTCAACGCCGCGCGGTTGTTTGGGTTCGATGTCGCGAAGCTGCTGGCGTATCGGGCGGCCGACGCGGGCGGGAAGTAGGAGAGTCAGGCGAGCACTTAACGGAACAGGTGCTCGATATCCAGTGCGAAAGCTAGCGCACGGTCGACCTCCTGCATCTTGCTGTCGCTCAGCCGGCCAACCCAGTCCCTCAGGAGAGTGCGCTCCACTGAGGTCAGTTCGTCGCACCGAATCGACGACGGGCGCAATAATCCGTCCGCTTCACCTACCGGGACTTCCGTGTTGAGGCCGCCTCTGGTCGTATAGATCGGTGCGCAGATGACGGTGCTGTACCGCGTGCGGAGGAGCGGCTCGCGACTCACCACACAAAACACGCGGTGGCGGCGAGGGTCGAGGTCCGATGTCAGGGGAACGCGAAAGAGGTCACCGCGTTGCAACGGCGAAGTCCTCATCGAAAAAGTCCGAGCCGAGCGACTCCGGCGGGACGCCATAGAGGTAGGAGTCCGGCGGTTCGCCGAACTTCCCATCGGCGATGGCGTTGAGGATCTCGATCTCGCGGGCGTCACTCTCGACCCGATCCGCGCGGCGAATCACGTCCCAGGCGGCCTGTTCGAGGAACTCTGAGCGCGACCGCCCTTCGGGGCAGCGCCGGTCGATCGCTTCGAGCACGTCTGGGCTGAGTGTCACCGATGTCTTGACCTTCATACCACCACTCTACTCCGCTCGCCGGGCATCCGCCGATTCACCGGTCCTCGTCCCAAACATCAGCCTCTAACTCGATGAACTCCTCGACCGCCTCGTTCCAGGTCTCGGCATTCCGGCGCAAGATCTCGCGGTCACGCGCGGCTGCGTCTTCTCGCTCGCGACGGCGGATCACGTCCCAGGCCGCGTCCTCCAGAAATGCGGAACGGCCTCCTGATGACGTGCAGGTCTCGTCGGTCACCGCGATGAGTTCGGCGCTCAGCGACACTGAAGTCTTCACCTTCACGAAGCGACCATCCTCGTCCGTCGCGGGCCAACCACGAAGTCCTCATCGAAGAAGTCGTCGCCGAGTTCGAGCGGATCCACAGCGAATTGCAGTGACTCCAACGCTTCAGCGCCCATGCTGGCGCCCAGGCGCCGGTAAATCTCAATGTCCCGCGCGTCGCGTTCAGCCCGCTCCGCGTGGTGGATGACGTCCCAGGCCGCCTGTTCGAGGAACTCCGAGCGCGAACGCCCGTGTTCGCAGCGACGGTCGATCGCTTCGAGGAGGCCTGGGCTCAGGGTCACCGATGTCTTGACTTTCATACCACCACTCTACCGCTTCACCGCCAGGGCGTCCCTACCCAGGCGACCGAATATCCAGATACGGCACTCCCGAGTAGCATCGGCGCTTCACAGTCCATCCGGAGGGCCCGATCTTGGAACGTTTGGAACGAGGAATCAAGGATCTGCTGAAGCGGGATCTCGGCGCGGAACAGGTCGAAGTCAGTGGGCGCCGCGCTCTCGCTGGCGGCTACTCCCGCGAAACCTTCGCGTTCGACGCACATGTCGCCTACCCAGGCGGCCGCGAAGAAACACTGGAGTTGATCCTCCGGCGCGACCCGCCCGCAGCCGCTTCGATCCTGCCGACCGACCGCGGCATCGAGCACCGCCTGCTCTCCCGGCTCGCCAAGGCGACCGATTTTCCGCTGCCTGAATCTGTCGCACTCGATGCCACCGGCGAGTTCGTCGAACGGCCCGCCCTTATCATCCGCAAGCTGCCCGGCAAGTCGGACCTGACGGCGCTCTTCGGCGGCGCCGACGCAGACCAGCTCGAAGCCGTCGCGACCGACCTCTGCGAACAGCTCGCGAAGCTCCACCAGATCCCAATCGCGACAGCCGACCCGG
Organism: bacterium; assembly: GCA_945861295.1. Taxonomy (GTDB): domain Bacteria; phylum Chloroflexota; class Dehalococcoidia; order Tepidiformales; family Tepidiformaceae; genus CAMAUF01. Next base: position 4,818 of record CAMAUF010000165.1, read on the forward strand.
AGGGCGAACTCCGCGACCCGATGGCGAAACAGCTCGACACCACGTCTTGGCGCGGCTACGTGCGTTCCCAGATCGCCTACATGAAGCGCATGTACGCCACGACCTCCTTCGACGCCATGCCTGTCTTTTACGACGCGTATTGCAGCCTGGAAAACAGTCTGCCGCCCGAAGTCCCGCTGACGTTCGTCCACGGCGACTTCCAGCCTTCCAACTTCCTGTATGCGGACGGCAAGATCAGCGGCATTATCGACTTCGAACTCAGCCACATCGGCGACCCGCGCGAAGACCTGGCGGCCATCTACCACGTCCAGTCGCTCCAAGGCTACGACCTCATGGGCGCGGTGAAGGCTGACGGTGGCTTCCTCCAACACTACTCGAAGCTTTCAGGCATCCCCGTGACGCAGGCTGATGTCAACTTCTTTCGCTTATTCTGGCTCTCCGGAATCCAGATCCCCCCGATTGAGGCGATCAAACGCAGGCTCGAAGGCGCTCATGATGAGTTCATGCACATCTACATCATCCAACCGATCATCGCCGGGATGAACCCTTTCGCCGCCCAACTCGGCTACCCGCAGCTTTCGGGGGTCTCTTGAGATGCTGTCCAACCCAACCGCCGCCCAAACCATCCGCTACGTCCGCGAAGCGCTCGAAAAGACCATCGCCCCCGAACTCCAATCCGACAAAGCCAAGGTGCTGATGGCGATGATTCAGGGAACGCTCGCCGCCGTCGAACGGCGCATCCCCGTCGAGCAGCAGTACATGGCCGACGAATGCGGCCGGATGCGGGCGTTCGTCGCCAGCGCCGCCTACCGCTGCTCCGGCGTCCCCGGGCACTCCGCGGACGAACTCGCTAACCTCGCCGCGGCCCTGCCAGGCGGTGAATTCCCGGCGTTGCCTTCGTTCGCCGAAGTGAACGCGACCTATAAACAGGTGAGCGACCTTTTCACGCAGGCGCTCGGTACCCTCCACGACCTTTCCGCCCAGGGCGTCAGCCAAGCGCCCGACCTCATCGACGAGGCCCGCGGCTACATCGCCCTGCGCTTGCAACGCGATAACC
>CAMAUF010000166.1 GCA_945861295.1 bacterium
CCTGACCTCCGCGAAGCACCTTCCGCCCCGTCCCGAGCCGAGATCGTCGAACCGGCAGCCTTATCGTCGGGCGATCGGGCCGCTGTCGAACCGACGGGTCCGCCCTCAGCGGCGGCGCCAAACGCGGACCTCGCCCAATCAGTCGTAGAGCCGGCCGCGGCGTTGCCCGAGACGCTCCCTGAGCTGACAGCCGAGCCGCCCGCCGCCCCCGTCCGCGAGCGGACCGGCCTGCGCTCGCTCTGGAAGTGGACGCCTTCCGGTTGGCGACCACCCGCCTCCGAAGCAGAGCCTGATCGCAGCGCCGCTCCGACGCCCACGGACTTGGCAGTCGAAGCGGTGAAGGATCTCGGCGGGCGACTGGCTGATGTGGCCGACCGCGTCGAACCGCTGACGACGTCGCCCGATACGGGGTTGGGCGTCCCAGAGGTGTTGGCCGAGGCAGGGCCGCTGGCCGCGCCTGAGGCGCCGCCCCTGAGCAGCCAACCGTTCGCCGCCCCTCGACGTTCGACCATCAGTAGGTTCAGAACGCTCGGCTGGCGGCGCCGACGGCTCGGCAAAGATGCGTCTAGGGCCGGAGCGTCGCCTGAGTCGGCAACAGGCGCGCTGACCGCGCCACCCGACGTGCCCGGGCTGGTGGAACAGGCGATCGAAGGGGATGCCAGCGCCTCAGCGGCCCGGGCGGAATCCGTGGTCAGCCCTCCCGGAGCGGCCACCGCTACCGACACCGCTACCTACACCGCTACCGACACCGCCACGCCATCGGCCCAGCTCGAGGTACTCAATCCTGTCGAGCTTTCGCCTGACGTCGACGCGTCGGCCAGCCTCCCCGGCGAATTGTCGGCCCTCGAACGGCCGTCCCCCGGCCCAGACCGGGCCAGCGTGGTCGTCGAGGCTGGGCCAGTCGCCGAGTCGCCGGTCGAACCACCTCAAAGCGCAGGCACGGTCGAGGGCCCCGCGGGCCGGCGGAGGCTTGAACGCCTTCGTCCCTGGGGAATTCCCGGCCGTGCGCGGGACGGGCGTGCCCCGGTCGCCCCTCCCTCCGTCCCGGTCGAACCGGCGGCATACCTCGCCGACCCGGAGAGCATCTCTCAACCGGCCCCAGAGGCTGCGCCGGTCAGCGCGGCGGCCGTCGCCGCTGAAACCGTCGGCGTCGCGCGTGAGAGCTCCGACGACCTAGACCTGCTGCTGGCGGCGACCTTCTACGCTGGCGCTCCGGAGGCGCCCATCCTGGTCGTGCCCTTCGAACCGCCGGTCGGGCTCGGGCAGACCGAAGCGGCGCCCGCGCCATCGGAAGGCCGGCCAGCCGCTGACCCCTCGGCGTTCGCGGCGGCGGCCGCAACGCAGGCCCAGGCTCCGACCACGGTCGAGCCACCGCCGGACGCCGCGGTCGACGTAGACGCCCAACCGGACCTGATCGAACCGTCCGCGTGGCTCGACCTGCTAGTCGCGCCCGAGGCGCGGGCACTGGTCGAACCCACGCAGGCGCCGGTGGCGGCGCCGCCGGCGATTTGGATGTACGACGCCTCGGTCGTACTCGCGATGGATCACGTATTCGGCGAAGAATGGGTGTCACCCTTCGCGCCGGAACGGTACGACGGCGTCGCGCGGCCAGTATCGACGCAGCGAGCGCGCCGGGTGAGCCCGCGGCGGCGAACCCGGATGCGCCGCTTGCGGCGCGTGGCGGCCAGCGCGGCCTGTTTGGTCCTCGTCAGCGCGGCATTCGCCTATCCGCAGCGCGAGCGGTACACCGACGACGCCGCCGAGCTGAGCCGTGCCGTGATCGGCGAAGAGAACACGGCCCGCGTCGAGGGGTGGTACTTTCAGTTCCAGGACCGGGTCGACAAGCTGAAGTTCAAGTTCTTCGGCGGCGACACAAACCCGTTCGGCAGCGAAGCGTTCGTCGAATTCGTGCCCAAGCCGCCGAGCCGGACCTACCTGGTCGACCGGTCGCCAAAAGCCCGAGAGTTGGGCCTGCTCCTGCCCGAGGCCGCAGTCAGCTTCAAACCCAAGCCGTTCGAACTACCAGCCACCACCCAACTCCAAGACAAGCCCGAGACCGGCGAGGGGATCTGGGCAGCGGCCGGCTTGCCGCGGACGACGCCCGACGACTTCCTCATGGCCCGCACCTTCATCCGGCCCGACAAGAGCCGGCCCTACGCCGTCGTCGGGGTGCTCGCGCTGGATGTCCGGCGGATCAAGCTCGTCGCCGTCCCTGGGACGGAGCATCCGGGCGGAGACCGCGGCGTCAAGGGCGCCGGCATCATCCCGGCCAGTGAATACAAGTCGCTGGTTGCGGCCTTCAACGGCGGCTTCCAGGGGCCGCACGGCGGCTACGGCATGTGGGCGGAAGGGCGCGAGTTCCGCCCGCTGCGGAACGGCCTGGCGTCCATCGCCGTCCTCTCAGACGGCACGATCCAGCTTGGTGAGTGGGGCCGGACGCTTTCGTGGGACGACAAGATGGTCGCCGTCCGCCAAAACGCCGTCCTGCTGGTCGAAAACTGCGAAGTCAGCCCGCGCACCAAGGAAGGCAACGACACCTGGGGCTACGTCGAAGTCAACTCCGCCGACTTCATCACGTGGCGCTCGGCCGTCGGCTTGACCAAGGAAGGTAACCTCCTGATCGCCGACGGCAACAGCCTCAGCGCCGAAACGCTGGCGCGCGCGCTCTGGGCGGCCGGGGCCTGCACCGCCATGCAACTCGACATCAACACGCCCTACGTGCTCACCAGCACCTTTTTCCCGCAGCCGGATGGCACGGTGGAAGCGCGCAAGTTCCTCGATTCGATGACGGACTCGCCTTCGCGCTTCTTCAAGACTCAGACGCGGGACTTCTTTTATGTAGTCCAGGATGAGACGCGGTACCGGTGAGAGAGCGTCCCGAGTAGCGCCGACCTCGTTGGAAATCACGACCGTTCTGCGCCGGGCTGACCGCTCCCGCGTGTTCAAGGTACCGTTGGTTGGTTCGGCGGCTCGAAGCGTTGGACGTGAGGGCAGTGGTATTTGTTCGCCGAACGAGCGCCCTTCGCCCCCAACGCTCGATCGTGCACCATACCCAGATGCACCGCTTCATCCTCTTCGACATCGACCTGACCCTCGTCCGCACGCTCGGCGCCGGACGGGAGGCGGTCGATATCGCCTTCGACCACGTCTTCGGGATCAAGGACGCCTCTGCCGGCTGGGCCTTTGACGGCAAAACGGACTACCACAGCTTCCGCGCGCTCCTGGAGCGGCACGGAGTCGCCGGGACGGACCTCGACCTCACATATCAGCGGCTTGTGGGCGGCTATCTGACGGCCTTTCCCTCCACGATGGCGACGAAGGGCGGCCTCGTGTTCCCGGGCGTCATTGCCCTGCTTGACGCCCTGGAGGCCCGCTACGGCGCGTTGGGGCTCGCTACCGGCAACGTGGAGCGAGGCGCGGCGCTCAAGCTCGGCCGGTTCGGCCTCTGGGAGCGTTTCTCGGGCGGCGGCTTCGGCGAGTGGACCGCCGACCGCGCGGACCTGGTGCTGGACGGCGTCACCGCGCTCGCGCGGATACTCGGCCAAGAGCCTGACGCCACGCGCGCGGTGGTCTTCGGCGACACACCCCACGACGTGCAGTCGGCCGTCCGGCTCGGCGGCCGCGGCATCGGTGTCGCGACCGGCCGCTACTCGGTCGAGGAGCTGCTCGCTGCGGGCGCTTCGGCGGCCTTCCCGGACCTCACGCATCTGGACGCGATCCTCGCCGCGGTCGAGGGTTAGCGCACCGGGCGCGCGAGGCGGCGTATCATCGCAGCCACCATCCCACCAGGAGCAACCCCATGCGTCTCCGCCAAGTGGCACTCGTCGCCACCCAACTCGCCCCGGCCGCGAGCGACATCACGGCCGTGCTCGGGCTCGGCACAGCCTTTCACGACTCCGGCGTCGTCAAGTATGGCCTCGAAAACGCCGTCTTTCCGATCGGCGACACCTTCCTCGAAGTCGTCGCGCCGACGCAGCCGGGCACGACGGCCGGCCGCTTGCTGGAAAAGCGCGCTGGCGACGGCGGCTACATGGTCATCCTCCAGGTCGACGACATCGCGGCCGCGCGGGCCCGCGTCGAAGCGCAACAGGTCCGCGTGGTCGACCGCTTCGACGGCAAGGGCTGCTGGTTCACGCACCTGCACCCGAAGGATGTCGGCGGCGCGATCCTTTCGCTCGACGCCATGGACCCGATCGAGCGTTGGGACTGGGCTGGGCCGAAGTGGCGCGAGAATGTCGTGGCCGATGTGACCGCGGCGATCGTCGGTGTGGAGCTCCAGAGCGGGGCGCCGGACCAGATGGCGCACCGTTGGTCCGAGGTGCTGGGCATGCCCGCGGTCGCCACGAAGGACGGCTTCGAAATCCCGCTCGACCGCAGCGTTATCCGCTTCGCCTGGGCAAAAGACGGCCGGGGCGAGGGCGTCAGCGCCTTCGACGTCGCTGTGCGGGACGTGGCGGACGTCCGTGCGCGAGCCGTCGCGCGGCGCTGCCTCGGCGAAAGCGGCGAGATCGTGCTCTGCGGCACGCGGGTGCGCCTCGTTCAGGCGTAGTGGCGGCGACGTAGAGATCCCCGCTACGCTGGGATCAGCTCTCCACAGAAGACCCACGCTTTGGCCGCAACCCTCGAACAACCCGGCCGCATGCCCGCGCTCTACCTCAGCCACGGCGCCGCCGCAGACCCCACGTCAGCGCCGGAGTACACGGTCGAGGGCTACTTCATGGGCCTCTCGAAGCGCTCTTTCCAGGTGGCGTAGGGCGCGAGGCGCGCACCAGCAGAGACTGCCGATCACGAACCGGTCGCCTCGCCGAGCAGGAGCGCGCGCGCTTCGGCGACGACGTAGAGCGAACCCGTGATACAGACGAGGTCGTCCGCGTGCGCGTGGGTGAAGACGGTTTCGAGCGCCCCCGCGACGGTCGCCTCCGCCACGGCCATGGGCCCGAGGAAACCGACCTCTTGCACCATCGCCAGGGGATCCATGGCGCGAGGACTCTCGAACCCGGTGCAGACGATTAACTCGGCGAATTTCGCCAGTCTCAGCCCTATCGCGGCCACGTCCTTGTCCCGCATCGTGCCGATGACGAAAAAGCAGCGTTTCCAGGAGAAGTAGTCCCGCAAGGCGGCGGCTAAGGCGGCGGCGCTTTCACCGTTGTGGGCGCCATCGGCCACGATCAGCGGCTTCTGGCCCATCACCTCGAGGCGGCCGGGAATGTGCGCATGCGCGATACCGTCGGCGATGGCTGCGTCCGAGATCGCCTGCCCCCGGCGGCGGAGTGCTTGCGCGACGGCCACGGCGGTGGCGGCATTCTCAAGCTGGTGCCGCCCCAGCATCCGCGTACGCAGGTGGAGCGGGCCTTCGGGCGTACGCAAGAGGAAGGACTGGCCGTAGGGGAAGTGCGCCTCGGGCTCGACGGTGTAGGCACTGGCGACATCAATGAGTTCGGCGCCGACGGCTTGGCAGCGTTCACGGATGACGGCAAGCACAGCCGCATCCTTCTGCGGCGCCACGATGCAGACCGAACCGGGCTTGACGATGCCGGCCTTGTCGCGGGCGATTTCGCCGGTCGTATTGCCCAGGATCTGGGTATGTTCTAGGGAGATCGGGGTGATCACGGCGGCGTCAACCGTCTCGAAAACGTTGGTGGCGTCGAAGGTGCCGCCGAGCCCGACTTCCACGACCTGCCACTGCACACGCGGCACTTGGGCGCGCATGAGCCAAAAGAAGAGCGCCGTGAGCACGCCGAAGGTGCTGACGCTGCCATGGACACTTGCTTGCTCGGCCGCGACGGCCCGCTCCAGCACGGTGATCGCGGCGGCGAACTCCTCCGGCGTGACGTGGTCGGCGTCGACTGCGATTCGTTCGGTGTAC
>CAMAUF010000167.1 GCA_945861295.1 bacterium
TTGGAGCCGGTGCTCAACCCGGTCTGGGTCTGGCTCTTTCTCTCCGAATCGCCCGGCGGCTGGGCGCTGATCGGCGGCGCCATCATCATCACGGCTGTGGTCGCCCGGACCGTGTTCGATCGCCCGAAGCCCGTCCTGGCGGCCGTCCATGCGCGCTGAGATCGACGTCGCTGGCGTTGTCGCCGCCCTTGAAGCGATGCACGGCCAGCGCCATTGGCACTGGTGGCCCGATGCCGACCCCTTCGAGGTGATCGTTGGCTCGATCCTCGTCCAGAACACGGCCTGGGAGAACGTCGAACGCGCCCTCGCGAACCTCCGCGGGGCCGGCGCGCTCCAGATCAGCGTGATGGGCGCGCTCGACGCCGAAGCCTTTGAGGCGCTAATCCGGCCCAGCGGTCAATTTCGCCAGAAGGCGAAGAAGCTCCGCGCCTTCCTCGATCTTGTGAATGAGCATGGCGGCCTCGAAACGCTCGTCCGTCTGCCCGCGCCCGAACTGCGCGCCGCCCTGCTCGCGACTTGGGGTATCGGCCCGGAAACGGCCGACTGCATCCTCCTCTATGCGGCGCGCCAGCCGGCGATCATCATCGACGCCTACTTGCGCCGGATTTTCGCACGCCTTTGCCTCGGCCCCGGCCCGGCAGCGAGTTATACCGCATGGCAAGCCTGGCTGGCGGGCGAACTGCCGCCCGGGCGGGACGCCCTCTCGCGCTTCCACGCCGAGGTCGTGCAGCATTGCAAACTCCTCTGCCGAAAGCGGCGGCCGTTGTGCGGCGAATGCGCGCTGGCCGCGACCTGTTCCTGGCCAGCGGCGGACGGACCGGAGAGCGAGCGATGAAGGCCGCGCTGTTGTTCGTGCTGTGTATGGCCGGCCTGGTGGCCGGGCCGGGTTGCCGCGAAGACGCGGCGCCTCTGGGCATCCCGGAGGAAGGCGGCGCCGGCGTGCTCCCGGCCCCGATCCTCACAGCTGACGGCGCAATCGTCATCGGCCGCGGCCGCTGGACCGTGCCGGCGGCGCTCTACTTTCATCAGCCGGGCTTTCACTTCGTTGTCGCCGCCACGCAAGACATCCCGATTAGTGTGCGTGTGGAGCCGGGTTGGACGCTCGTGGTGACGCTTCAGGCGGCCCGACCGAGCCTCAGCTGCCCGTTCGACCACCCGCTCTCGGGCTGCCCGACGATCGATTGGTCGGACGACCCGGCGCGGTCCCATACCCCCGAGAGCGGCGTCTTCCGCAACACCTTGACGCTGCCCTTCGACAGCGGCGCCCGCTCGCTCGCGTTACGCGCCGGCGGCACGTTCGCAGAGACGCCCGGCGATTTCGCTGGCCCCGATGGCGCGTACACTGCGATCGGGACCGAAGCGATAGTCTGGGCCGTCCCGCTTCCGGACGGGTTCAGCGGGGGCCGCGTTTTCCGGCTGGACCTCGTGCTCACGAAGTTCCGCGGCGAGCCGGTGGACATCGTCTACGAAATTCGCGTGGAGCCGCCACCATGAGTACCGCCGCTATCCCTCGTCCCCACCAGCAGGCCGTCTCGGAGACGCTGGCTCGCTTCGGCTGGACGGCGCTGGGGCAACCGGAACCCGTCCCCAACTCGTCGGCCAACGACAATTACGGGGTTGAGACGGATGCGGGCCGGCGCTTTGTCCGCATCCACCGCAAGTCGAAGACACGCCCCGAAATCGAGGCGGAGCTGAGGCTGCTGGCGTGGGCGCGTGGCCGCCTCCCCGTCATCGAACCCTTCGCGGCGGCTGATGGCCGGACCATCTTCAGTTCGTCAGGCCGGCTCGTGACCTGTTGGCCGTGGGTCGAGGGAAGTTCCATTGGCCTCGCCGAGTTCGAAACCGAGGCTGCCGCCGAACGCATGGGAGCGCTTCACGGCGAACTGGATAGCGTCCTCGCCGGATACGACGGAGTGGCCCTTCCCCGGACCCGGATGGATTGGGACACCGACCGGACCATGGGGACCCTCTCCCGGATCGACGACCTCATCCGGTATGCCGCTGTCCCGAGCGAGCTGCAGCTCGCGGTGCAACGCGATCTCCGCTTTCAGCTCACCCTCCTTGAAGGGGGCGAGGCAGTCCCGCCCTCAGAGCTCACGGGCCTTGACGTGCGGCCCGTCCACGGCGACTTCCACCGGGGCAACGTCCTCTTTAGGGCCGATGGCAGCGTGGCGGCGATCGTGGATTGGGACTCGGCCTCAGTCCAGCCGGCGCTTTACGGGCTCGTTCGAGCCTTATTCATCGTTTGTCACCTCGTCCCGGAGCGGGTCGCCGCGTACTTGCGCGCCTACTACGCGCGAAGCCCAGTCGACGCTGAGGTCGCTGGTGCAAGCGTCGAGGTCTTTTGGCAGAACGCGCTGCACAGTCCCTGGCCGTATGACCAGCGCTTCATCGAAGGGGACCACCGGGCCGAGCGCTTTCTCGCGCCTCAGGCCGCCAACCTGCGCTGGCTCGCCGACCGCGCAAACCGTCGCCGGCTGGCGGACCAGATCCGAGCCGCGGCCGGAGCCTGACGGCAGATTGAGGCGACTACTTCAGGCCGCGACGGGCAAGCTCGCGTTCATAGCGGACGGCGTCCGATTCGAGCCGCTTGCCCCGGAGCTCCTCCGGCAGTGTTCCCGCCACATCCATGCCGGACTTCATGCTGTCGAAGGTGATCCATTTCTCCGGGACGACTTCGAGGACCACGCGGAGCGGCGAATCGAGCCGCGTTTCGAACAGCGCCGCCCCGGCCGGATTGCCGGGGTTCGACTTCGCGGCGAGCGCGGGATAGAACCAGGCCTTGGTTGCGACGTCCTCGTGGATGACGGCACGACCTTTGGCCGTCGCCGACCCACGCATGACGCCCGGCGTGCGGCACGACACCGCGCTGACAGCGACCGACACCTTCGGGTTGCGCCGCATCGCCGCCGTGCGATGGCGATGGGCCGCGAACGTGATCCAGATGCGGCCATCCCGCCAGACGAACGAGTGGTAGACGCCGACCGGCCAGGAGTCCTGCGTCGCCCACATCAGGACGCATTCGCCCGCGTCGGTCATCAGTTGGTCGATCTGCTCATCGGTGTACGGGTAAATCGAGACGATTTCGTGGTTTTCGATGCCAGCCATAAGGGGACGCTCCGGTGTTCAGGATCCTGGCCAAGCCGCCAAGGCTCACCCTGCCGCACGCGGGCCTTCGCGTCAACGGCCCTTCGGCCCCAGTCGTCTATCATGGCTCGAATGCCTTTGGACGCGAAGTACGATGAACTGCTGGCGACGATGCGCGGCCTCGGGCCCGTGGTCGTCGCCTTCTCTGGCGGGGTTGATTCGACCTTCCTGGCCGCCATCGCCCATCAGGCCCTCGGCCCTGGCGCGCGCGCGGTCACGGGCCTTTCGCCGTCCGTCCCCGCCGCTGAACGCGAGGAAGCGGCCGCCCTCGCGGGGCAGATCGGCATCGCCCACTCCTTCGTCGAAACGCACGAGATGGAGAACCCCGAGTACGTCGCGAACTCGCCGATGCGCTGCTTCCACTGCAAGGACGAACTCTATGGCGTCCTCGCGGCCATCGCCGCGACAGCGGGCGGCGCGACGATCGTCGATGGCACGAACGCTGACGATGCCGGCGATTGGCGGCCCGGCCGCAAAGCCGCCGCGCTGCACGGCGTCCGCAGCCCGCTGCTCGATTTGGGCTGGACCAAGGACGAAATTCGCGTCACCTCGCGTGGGTTGGGCCTGCCGACCTGGGACAAACCAGCGATGGCCTGCCTCGCCAGCCGCATCCCGCATGGCACGCCGGTGACCGTCGATGCGCTCGACCAGGTGGGCGCGGCCGAGGCGGTGCTGCGCTCGCTGGGGCTGCGTCAGGTGCGCGTCCGCCATCACGGCGACGTGGCGCGGATCGAGACGGACGCGGACGGCATGGCGCTCGCGTTCTCGCCCGAGAACCGCGACCGCGTGGTCAGCCGCTTGCGCAACCTCGGCTTCAAGCACGTGGCGCTCGACCTCGCGGGCTACCAGCAGGGCAGCATGAACGTGGCCGCGCGGCAGTAGTCCACGGGGTAAAGAGCAACCAGCGTATGATGCGCGCCCATGGCCGAGGTCCCCATCAACCCCCGAGTGCTCGACCTTTCGCGCGGCGTCGCGGGCGGTTACGCCGTCCGGCTGCTAACGGATCTGGGCGCGACCAGCAGCCGTTGGCTCTGGAGTGACCCGCGTCCGGGCGCTTGGCCAGACGATCCGCTCTTTCGCGACTACTTCGCCGATGGCGTCGAAGAGTGTGCACGCCGGGTTCCGTTGCACGACATGCTCGCGGCGATGCCGCGCTTGGCGCTCGAATTCGATATCGTCGTCACCGACTTCACGGCATCCGAGCTAGCTTTCGGCGAGCTTTTCGGGCGCCTGAGCGAGACGAACCCCGCGATCATCGTCGCCAACGCCGACCACTTCGGGCGTAGCGGCCCCTATGCCCACTGGACCGGCGACGAACTGACGGACTGGGCGATGGGTGGCTACTGGGCCATAGGTGGCGACCCAGCCCGCGAGCCCATCCGAGTCCCAGGCTACCAGGCCCAATTCCACGCAGGTATGCACCTGGCGCTGGCCATCCTGGCCGCGCGCCGTTATGCCCTTCGTACCGGAGCCGGCCAGGAGATCGAGGTCACCGGCATGGAGGCTGTGCTCGGCGCCCACTGGAGCACGACCGTTGCCTGGACGCACGAGGGGCGCGTCTTCAAGCGCGCCGGCCCTGACCTTTTCCGGGCCGCCGACGGCTGGGTCTTCTTCTACCGGCTCGGCCTGTATCGCGACCTCTTCGTCCTCATCGGCCAGCCCGAGCTGGCCGATGAGGCTCGCTTTGCGACCATCCAGGGCTGGATCGCCAACGGCGCGGCGCTGTGGGCGATCGTCGAGGGTTGGTGCGCGGACAAGCCGGTCGACCAAATCGTCGAGGCGGCCCAGGCCTTGCGCATCCCTGTGACGCCGATGGCGGACGCCGAACGGTTGCTCAGCGACCCCGAACTCGCGGCGCGCGGCTTCTTCCGCGAGGTTGAGGGCGTCCGCTTCCCTGGGCCACCCTATCGCTGGCCGGGTGGCCTCCCTGAGCGACGCCCTCCCGAGCGGCTTGCGGCGCTCCTCACAACCGCGCCTGGCGTGGCCCGGACGCCGCCGATCCGCCGTGCCGCTGCCGCCGCTTCAGGGCCAGCCCTCGCCGGTCTCCGCGTCTTGGAGTTGACGAACAACTGGGCCGGCCCGATCGCCGGCCGGCACCTTGCGGACCTGGGGGCCGAGGTGATCAAGGTCGAAATCCCCGACCGGCCGGCCACGCGGGGCAGCCACTATCCCGGGAAGGAGCCTGGCAAGTACTTCTGGAACCGCTCGGGATACTTCAACGAGATGAATCGGAACAAACGCTCTGTCGCGCTCAACCTCGCCCATCCGTCCGGGCGCGAACTCTTTGTGCGACTTGTCGAGGGCGCAGACGTGGTCATCCAAAACAACAGCGCGCGCGTGATGCCCAACCTCGGGCTTTCGTATGAGACCCTGCGGGCCGCGAATCCGCGGCTCGTCATGGTCTCGATCAGCGGCTTCGGCGCGACTGGCCCGCGGCGTGATTGGCTCGCCTACGGGTCCAACATCGAGGCTGCCTGCGGGCTGGCGGCGATGACCGGCTACTCCGGCGAGGAGGTGCCCTATCGTACCGGTTCGTTTGTCGGCGACCCGATCGCTGGCGCGCATGCCGCCATCGCGGTCCTCGCGGCCCTGGAACAGCGCGACCGGACCGGCGATGGCTGCCACATCGACATCGCTCTCACAGAATCGTCCATGCCCTTCATGCTCCTC
>CAMAUF010000168.1 GCA_945861295.1 bacterium
CTGCTCACGAAGGAGATGGACGAGGAGCGTGCGCGGTTCGACCTGCGCCTTCCGCACCTTGCCGTTGACGATGATTGAGACGGGGACGGGAGCGGCCATCGTTGCCTCCTGAGGCTGTGTGCGTTTGTGGGTGTGCGCGCCGCATCTTACACGACTGTGCGCTGGTCGACTTGCTTTTCCATGCCCTTCATGAACTGGCCGATCATGAGCTTGGAAACGCCGGGCAGCAACCGGCTGGCGATGGCGAGCCCGCCCTGGACTTTGACTTCGCCAATGTACGTCACGAGCGTGCCGCCCGGCTCGTCGCTCAGGGTCATCAAGGAATCGCCTTGGACGCGGCCGGGCTTGCCGGAACCGGTGACGACGAGGCGATAGGCCTCGCCTTCGACGCGGTCGCGGACCTTGACGTTGCCCTTGTAGTGGCCTTTGACCGCCGCCATGCCGACGGTGATCTCGATGTCGTAGTCTTCGGGGCCGACCTCGACCATCTCGTCGCAGCCGGGCATGGAAGCCTTGAGGCACCGCGGGTCGAGCATGCATTGCCAGACGGTCGCGCGTGGCGCCTTGAAGTGGTGTTCGCCCTTGACTTCCATGCGTGTGCCGTCCTCCGATCGTCGCGATGGTGCGTGCGTGGAGCGGCAATAGTACGGCGTGCGCGTGGGCGAGGGAAGCGACAAGCCCGGGGTGTCGCCGCCGAAAGCCCGTGGCGCGGGCCGGGGCCGCCTCATGTCGTGGCGCGGCCCGGGAGCGTAGCCCGGCACCTAGCCGGGATGACGGCGCGAAGCCCGTGGCAGCCGACGACCAAGGCCACGGCAAGCGGGACCGTCCAAACCTGCCAGCTCCTGTCGGCCGCCGCCCAAAGCGCGCCCGAGGTCAGCGCGACGCCAACGACGGCGCCGAGCGCGAGCACCGTCCGGCGCGTTGTCCGGCCCTCGGCGCCAGAGAAGCGCAGCGCGAGTGACGGGGAGTCGATCGCGGACCAGAAAATGAGCGCGACCGCGATAGCGAAGAGCCAGCCCTGATCCGTCGCGCCACCCACGATGTGCAGCGCGAAGGCGCCCGCGAAGATCGCGAAGGCGATGAGGTTGCCTTTGAGGACGGACTTCATGCTCGCACGGTACCCCTTGTCACGCTGGATGGCTCGTGGGCGGCGGGGGTCAGCCCTCGCGGGCCAGTTGGGCGTCCCACGTTTGCGGCAGCACGGTGATCCTGCGCTCGGCCGGGTCGCTGACCATGAGCCACTGGTTGAGGACATCCCGCCCCAACCGCGAGCGCTCCCGGACCGTTGCCGGTGACTCCGTCACGACCACCAGCCAAAGGTTGTAGAGGTAGTGGAGGTCGCCATCCTCGATGCGGAGAAACGCCGGCGTTTCCCAGGCTCGTGCCGGCCCGCCAAACGTCGGCAACCGGTACTCAGCGGGGAGGTCCATCAAAGCGCCCAAAGCCGGGATCCGTCCCCAGTCTTCCGGCAGGAGGAGCGTGCGCTCCTGAGCCGGATCGAGTTGGAACGTCACATCGAGCGCGAGGCTCCCGAAATGGGGCAGGAAGAGTTCGCAACTCAGGGTCCAAGCCCCATCGGGCTCGATCCGGCCCTCTGTCACGAGACCCCGACGCCGTTGCCATTGGCGCCGGCCGATTTCATGAAGCGGATGAGCACCGTCCCGGGCTCGACCGCTCTGTCAGCCCAGATCAACGTGTTGAGTTCGCGCAGGGTCGCTGCGTCGGCGAGGACGCGACAGCCATGAATTGCGACGAAGCGATTGGGATACTCGGCCCGAATTTCCTCGCTATGATCGGCGTAAAAGTTCTCAGTCGCGTCGTGCTCTCGGCTTCGCCGGGTGTCCTCAACTGGGTCGCCGAAGAGTTTGCGCAGGTACTCCGGCGTCAGCTCCGGGAACGGTTTCGTCAGGATGCTAGGGTCCATGGCCGGTTTCATGAACTGGACGAGCACGGAACCATGTTCAACGGTCGAGTCCGCCCGGATAATCGCGCTGAGTTCGCGCAGCCCCGCCGCATCTGCGACCACGCGACATCCGTAGATGGCGACGAAGCGGTCGGGATACTCGGCCCGAATCTCCTCAAAATGTTCATCGAACCAGCGGCCGGTCGCCTTGAACGCCCTGGTGCGCCGAGCGTCCTCAACTGGGTCGCCGAAGAGTTCGCGGATGTACTCCGGCGTCAGCTTCGGGAGTGGCTTCGTCAAGATGCTGGGGTCGATGGCCACGTTCGCCCTTTCCGGCAGCCGCCGCAGGGGCGGCTTGTCCCGCCAGTATACCGAAGCCGCGAGAGCCTATCCACAGTAGGTGGCCCCGCCGGTCACTCGCCGGCGAGCACCTTGAGCGGGTGGCGCGCATCGACGACGCCGAGAAAACGCGGGAACACGTCGTAGCCAAGCAGCCGCTGCAACCGCTCCGGCAGCGCTTTCACGGTCTCCCGCGGGACGGCCAGGTACTGGTTCTCTTGCTGCCGCAACCACCCCGCGATGTACTCGATGATGACGCCGAGCCGCGGCCGGTCGGTCGTGTTGGCGCCGCCGCCATGAAAGACGTCGCCCAGGAAGATCATCACCGAGCCAGCCGGCATGATGGCGCGGACCGTCGCCTGCCCCGGCGCCGGGCGCTCGTTCAGCCACTTGTGGCTGCCGGGGACGACGTGGGTCGCCCCGTTCTCGGCCGTAAAGTCGTCGATCGCCCACATCGTGTTCACGACAAGCTCCTGATGCGGGCGGGCGACTGGGTAGACGACATCGTCGGTGTGGAGGTCCTGGGCCGTTTCGCCTGGGCCGATCTGGATCGCCTGCGGTGCGCTGAGTGCGTAGTTGCCGAGGACACTATCGAGGACGCCGAGGACGAGCGGGTGGACGGCGGGCTCGTCGAAGGCGCGGGTCTTGGCGAAGAGGGCGTACACACGCCGCGTATCGAAGCCTTCGAAATCGTTGCGGCCGCCCGGCGTCTGGCCCAGGACCTCGCGCAGCGACGCCTTCTTCGCGGCCACCTCATCGGGCGAAAGGACGCCTTCGATAATGGCGTAGCCATCACGATCGAGGATTTCGAGGGTTGCTTCGACGGTCGCTGTTGTCGCGTGCAAGTTGGGCATCGCGCACCTCCCGGGTATTCGGGAAATGTAGGCAGTGGGGCCGCGCTTGGCAACAGGTTGTGGCGTTGCTGATCGCCCGACCGATTGCGCCATCCACTACACTTGGGGCCGAGGTGGAGCCATGCCCGAGATCCAACCGCAACCAACCGCGCCGGAAATGATGCTGACCATGCTCAAAAGTATGGTCGCGACGATGGAAGAGCTGCTCGCGGCCGGTGACCCGGCCCTGCCTATGCCGTCCACCCACGTCTGCGGCCACGGGAAGGACTCCTGGACGCTGCTCTACAACCTCATCGACCACGAGGCCGAGCACTTCCAGGCCGTCAATGAGGCGCGGTACGAAGCCAAGGACGCCAAGTCTCCGATGGAGCGCATCGCGGCCGACTGGTTGAGCGCACGGGCTCATTTCCTGGGCAGCCTCATCGGTCTGGACGTGGCCGAGTTCCACACGCCAGCCGGGCCAGGGCAGTGGTCCCCCTTCCAAGTCGCTGACCATCTCCTCAAGCTCGAACACCACGCCCTGGCGACAATGCGGCGGGATGGCGCTCTCTCCCAGCCGGGCGACGCCTGACGTGTTCATCTTCGAGTGGGTCGCCAGCGTGCTTTCGGGCTCGCCGAGTTCCCTGCTCGACCTGCTCTTCGGCTCGTTGTACGGCGGGCTCCTCTTCGCCCTTGGGGCGCTGGCGGCGATACCCTACGGCATCTGGCAGGGCCTGAAGTGGCTCGGCCACCACTTCCAAGGAGGCAGGCATGGCGACCCGCGAACTGGTGGATGACCTCAAGCAGAAGATGGCTGAAGAACGCGCGACATTGATCGCGGCGGCAACGTCGCTCTCCGCGGAGGATGCCCTGCGCGTCCCGGTCGATGCCGAAGGCGAGGAGCAGTGGACGGCGCTCGAACAGCTCGCCCACCTGCACGAGATGGAGCGGACTTACGACGCGTGGGTCCGTGCCGCCTTGGCGGAAGACGGCGCCGACCTCGCCGGCATCCCGTGGCAGTCCGTCCCAATCCCCGTCGAGCGGGCCAACGGCCACGCCATCGCGGAGTTGCTCCACAACCTCGCCCTTGAGCGGCAGTACACGCTCGGCTTGATCGACGGCACACGGCTGGAAGACTTCGAGCGCGTCGGAGTGAGCCCGATATTCGGGCGGCTGACAGTCCTCCAGTGGCTGCGTTCGTTCTACCGGCACGACCGGCAGCACGGCGCTCAGATCCTCGGCCGCAAAAGCGATTACCAGCCGAACTTTCAGGGCAAGGAGCCGAATCAACGCCAGGCGCGGCTTGCCCGGACTTCTCGCGGTTAGCCGGGCGCCCTACCGGCTGATCACGAGCGCCAGTGACCCCGAAGGGCCAGAGCGGACGTCCGAGTGCGTCGTCCCGGCGTTGGCCCGGCAGTAGTCGCCAGCGCGCATGTATTGGTCGCCGACGTAGGCGTCGCCGCCAATCAGGTACAAGTCCTCGATGGCCGGGTGCGGGTGCTCGGGAAAGAGCAAGTCCGGCGCCATCTCCACGAGCACCGTCCGGGCGCCCGTGGCGGCGTCCTCGTGCAGCAGCTTGATGCGGATGCCGGGCGCTATGGGGAGCCAGCTGAGGGCATCGCCTCGCGCGAAGTAGTCGCCGCGGTATTCGAAGCTCGCGGGGCGTTCGGGGGCGCGGACCCGGGCCAGGACCTTCTCCTTGAGGCTTGGCGAGGGCGCCGCCTCATCCACCGCGTAGGCGAGCAGTTCCAAGGCGGCCCGCATCGTCCTCCGTTCGCTGGGAGACTCGGCGAGGTCGTCGAGGAGCGCATCGAGTGGTGTTGCCAACGGTGTCATGGCCGATTCTCCTCTAAAGAGCGGACCAGCGTCCCAAGCTGGATGAGGGCCTCACGCAAGGCCGTCCTCACGACGGGGACCGGTTCGTCCAGCAAGCCCGCGATATCGCTGACCCCGAGCCCGCCGAAGTAGGCCAGTTCAAGTGCCCGCTTGCCGAGCGGTCCGAGCGGTCCGAGCTGCTCGAGCCCGGCCCGAATCGCGTTCACTTCTGTATACGAAGGTTCTTCGGAGAGTGATCGTACCACGGACGACGACGACGCTCCGCGCAACATGAGGGCCTGCGAGCGGACCCGCTGGAGGAAGGCGAGCTCGTCATTGAGCGAGTCGGTCGCGAAGCAATCCGCATACGCCAACTCACAGACTGTCTCGGCCGCCGTCGCGATGCCGGTGATGCGGAGTGCAAGGCTAAACGCGGCGCGCTCGGTACGGGCGTAGAACGTCTGAAAGGCGGTCTGCTCCGCAGATTGGCTGAGCATCGTTGTCGGATCCCTGTGACCGGCGGCCGGCATTGATGCGACTCCTTCTTTTCCTGCCTTGGGCGGCGCCGGAGCAGCCTGTGAAACGGCCCGATTGCTCAGCGCCGCGGCCCATGGGATAGTACGTGCCGCCACCATTATGCTCATCGACCTCCACGCACACACGTGGCCCCGCTCGCACGACAGTGTCTTAAACCCCGATGATCTCATCGTTCGTGCGAAGGCGGCTGGGCTGGACGCCATCTGCTTCACCGAGCACGACACCGTTTGGGACGCCAAGTCCATTGAGGAACTCCGGGCCAAACACAACTTCCTCGTCCTCGCCGGCGTTGAAATCAGCACGGACGACGGGCACATCATCGCCTTCGGCATCGACCGTTACGTGTTTGGCATGCATCGCTCGCGGGAACTCGCCAGCTATGT
>CAMAUF010000169.1 GCA_945861295.1 bacterium
CGAACCCGACCAGCCAATCGCTGCCTGCGTCGCCGACGATGGCTCGCTCGTTCGAGCCCGCAACGACGCCGGCACCATCCGAACCTCCCGGGTCGCCCCTCCCGTGACCTCTTCTTCGACCTTTTCCACGTGGAACAGTACCGACGTCCAAGGCTTCTCTGGCTCGTCTCTCGGCCTCGCGGCCCAAAACGGCGAACTCATCCTCGCCTACATCCGGCTCATCGCCGGCGTCTACCACGTCACGATCAGGACGTCGGCCGATGACGGCGCCACTTGGTCCGCCGTGACCTCGTTGACCTCTTCGGCCGTCGTCAAGAACGCCGCTACCGTCGCGATCCGCCAGTCCAACGGCGACGCCTGCGTCTTCTACCGCGAAGGCGCGGCCGTCTTTCGCGTCCGCCGCACTGCCGGAGTCTGGGGCGCGCCGGTCGCGACGACGCTCGCGGCCCCCGCCAGCCTCACTGGCATCGCCGCTTCCCACAGCGGCGCTGATTACGTCGTCGTCGTCACAGGGACCGAGGCCGTCACCACCCACAAGCGAGCGTGGGTGACCCTCTTCGGCGATGGCGGCATCCCGTCCAACACCTGGGCCGCCTACGTCAACATCGACGAATCCGACACCCTGTCGACGTTGACCTTCCAGATCGGCGGCAACGGCCTCATGCACGATCTCGCCGACGTTTACGGAACTTGGTCGAGGAAGGAAGCGGCCGCCGTCATCCTCAACCGCGCCTTCGAAGCGCGGCCCCCCTCAGGCCTCGCCAACAACTCGACATGGTCGGAGCCCGCGCCCACCGGCGTCACCGGCTCGGCCTCCGGCCCCGCCTATGCCTGCTACCCGGCAGCGACCTTGACTCGCGTCTACCTGGTCACTCCCTCGGGAGTCTGGGCGGCCGACTGCGGGCAGCAAACCGACCTCTCGGCCAGGGTGCTACTCGCCACCGTCACCCTCGACCTGGAGCGCTCGCACGTCGCCATCGTCCTCGATAACTCCGACGGCGCCATCAGCACCGAAGCCCAGCGCGACGCCCTTGGCTTCTACTCCGGCGCCACAATCCAGGTCAAACCCGGTTACTCCGTGCCCGCCGTCGGCGATGAGTTCGGCGCGATCTGGCGCTTCGTGGTCGACAGCGTGGCCGTCGCCTGGACACCTAAAGGCCGCGTCGTCCTTCTCGACGGCGAGGGCGCCTTCGAAGCGTTGAAGCGCTTCCAGCAGCCTCAGAACTGGCAGACGGCCGCCGCGCTCTTGTCGCGTGCCCAGCTCGTCCAGCGAGCGGCCGCGCGCGCTGGGCTCGCCAGCTTGAACGCCAGCGCCCCGCGCGCCCCATCCGCCAACTACACCGGCCACCAGCCGTCATTCGTCTGGCCGATCGCATCATCGGCCTGGTCTGCCGTCCAACGCCTGCTAGAGCCACTTGGCGACGGCCTGCGGGATTCTGGCGAGGCTGTCACCGTCGTCGGCAACTTGGCGGCTGACGCCGCCGAACACACCTACGGCGGCTCTGGCGAATACCTCGTCCAAGAAGCCGCCTTCGCCGAATCGCGGCCGGCCTGGAACTGGACGCA
Source organism: bacterium (assembly GCA_945861295.1). Taxonomy (GTDB): domain Bacteria; phylum Chloroflexota; class Dehalococcoidia; order Tepidiformales; family Tepidiformaceae; genus CAMAUF01. The sequence continues at coordinate 1,567 of CAMAUF010000169.1, forward strand.
GCTCAACAACCCGACCGTGCGCTACTCAAACCAGATCGACGAGCCCAGCGTCTACCAGCACGGCGCCATCCGCCGGACGCTTCGCAGCCTCGACGCTTCGAGCGACGCCCGAGCCAACGACTACGCACAAGACAACGTCCGGCGAGCGACCTGGACGGAGCGGCGCGGCGAGATCGTCGGCCCCGTCAACGCCGGCCTGCAGTTGCTCGACGTGGTCGCCCTCACCAACACACCGCTAGGCCTGACTTCGGAAAAGTTCCGTGTCATCGGCATCGAACTACGCTATGACCTCACCCACTACACCCACACACTCACCCTTGGAGGCATGTAACCATGACGCTCTTGCGCGGCATCCTCTCCGCTTACGCCGCCGGCACGCACACCGCCACCGTCCGGCTTGATGGCTCGACCGTCGAGACCATGGCCGGCATTCCGGTCGACCGCGGCATCCCGGCCGCGCAAATGATTGTGGGCCGGAAGGTGATGCTGGAAACCGGCGAAAGCGGGGAGTTAAACGAGCACGTGTTGTTGGCCGTGTGGACGTAACGCCGATGCCGCCGGGACTTGCCTACCGGCGGCTCGCACATGGTGGACAGGGACAGCCTTCCCGAAAGCGCGGCGAGGCATGAATGAGCCCGTGCATCACCTCGTTCGCGCGATCAAAGAGCGGCCAAAGTTCCGTGATCCAGTCCGCGTCCGGCTGCGTCAGACCGTAGAAGCGCCAGAGCGCCCAGGACGTGAAGTCGGCGGCCTGCAAGAGACGACTGGCCTTGGAGTCAGCAAACACAGGGACGTCGGCGAGGTGTGTCAGGACGCCCATCCGGCTCGCCATTTCACGCCAGGACTGCGTTGCCCGCTGGACATCTCGTTCGATCGTGCGCTTGTCGTGGATGACGAAGCCCGTCTGCCGCTCGCCAAGCTCACGACTGCGGCGCGTGAGCATCTCGTCGAACTTGTGGAGAACTTCCTCGTAGGCCCGGCCCTCGCGTCCCTGCGGCCGCCCCTCAACGACGGCTCCGAACAGAGCGAGCGGGAACCTTCCGTCCACTGGACGGTACGTGCGAAGCGTCCGGTAGGCATCGCGCATCATATGCAAGCGGGAGTCAACCGATACCTGCGCCCACGCGCTGGGTGGCCCCGATCCGTGCAATGGGCTCTTGATCTCGGCTGCGTGGAGTTCGAACGCGGAAGGGTCGGCGCCGGCTGGGAGGGCTCGGCGCACCACATCAGTGAGTCGCTGCTGGAGGAACCAGGCGTCTCGCTCGTGGACGGCAAGTCCAGCGATGATGAGACATGAGCTGCCGCCATGCGTGCCGGACTCATCCAAATACAGGAGATACGTCGATGTCGCTCCAGCGAGGCGGGAGAGCCCGGCTGTCAGGCACCGCAAAGCAGTCCTGACAGCCGGGAGCGGAACCGCAAGGCAGTCCACTCAACCGCAGAGTTAAAACGTACCTGCTCACGACGCCTTCCGCAAGGGGTGTTTACGGCGAAGAACGACGACCGCTGCGGTCCATTGGCCCGTCGCGCATCACATGCGCGCGGCGACTTTCGCGGCCAAAATCGCAGCGACGCTGAGCAAGTCCTTGTGCTCCGGGTCGAAGACGTCGAGTTGGATGGCCCGGTCGCCTTTGAGCAGCAGGACCGTGTAGCTCCCGGGAACGTCGGCGATTGCGTAGGCTTCAACGCCGACATCCGAGAGCTTGACGAGCCGCCAATCCTTGAGCGCGAGCAGACGGCGGGCGTCCCCAGCGGAGCCGAACGTGCGGACGCTCGCGCCAACCGCCCGCGTGACGCCCACCGCGCGGTAGGTGCAGTCTCCGCTGGCGGCCGTATTGCCCTTGTCCGCTTGAAGCTTCATCCCGAACGCAGCCTCGACTTCGGCCTGCGACAGGAGCCGGCAGGCGGCGTTCGGCCCAGTCGTCGGCGTCGGCGAGGGTGTCGCCGTCCGGATCGCGCGGGTCGGCGTGACCGTGGGCGGCGCCGCGGCCGTCAGCGTTGGCGTGGTTGTGGAGCGCACCGTCTCGGCGGCCGCCGGCAACGGCGCGCTCTCGTCCACCGGGCCCGTCGCAGCCGTGTACGTGAAAAGCAGCACGAGCACCCCCGCGAATGCCAACGCGGCGATCGCGAAGGGGAAGAGCCAAGGCGCCGTTGGGACTCGCCAGCCATTTCTCATCGGATTCAGTATCGACCGTCATCTACGCAATCGCCCACGTTCAATGTGGTGACCCGCAGGGACAGCCGCCGCCCATGAGGGACAGCACGACGCCGACCGGCCGGATCCAATCAGGGCCGCCCCATGACGGGTCGAAGGCGTTGGTGTGGGTGACGTGTGCCCAGATCAGCCATGAGATCCAGCGGCAGACGCCATAAAAGAAGGCAAGCCGATAGATCGCGAGCAGCCCCGATTCCGGGATCCAGCGGCCAAGGAAGCCGAAGAAGCTGTCCGTCATGATGTTGGCCCGGAAATACACGGCGCCGAGCGTGCGGTAGTTGAGCAGCACCATGCCGATCCAGAAGCCATCCCAGACGAAGCCCAGGCCGCTGAAGTAGGCCGCGGCATCGCGGAACCGGCCGGTTTCGCCGGCGTACTGCCAGGCGTCGAAGTGGACGTGGGCTGTCGTGATCGGGAAGAAGAGCATGACGCCGTTGGAATCGAGCGTGTCGCTGAGGACGTGCGCCCAGATGCCGATCATGAGGCCGATGCCCCAGGCCTTCGCGGCCGTGCCGCGCCTGAACAGGAGCCAGACGACCAGGCCGATGAGCACGCCGTAGAAGAGCGAGTGCGTGAAGCCGACGCCTGGCCAGGAGCGGTGGAACTCGCGCGGGTCGTCGGCCTTGATCGCCCAGGGGCCGACGGTGATGCCATAGACGAACCACTTGCTCATCATGTCCGGCGCCCACGAGCCGATCAGGATAGCCATGAAGCTGATCTGGACGCCGATCTTCGCTTCGAGCTTGGCGACGTGGCGCTTGATGACGTAGGGCTCAACGTCGTGCGTTACCCAGCTCATCGGCGCCACCGCCGCCAGAGCGCGGGCACGACCCACACGCAGGCCAAGAGCAAGACGAGCCCCGGCGACCAGTTCAGCATGAACCTCGGGTCGATCACGGAAACGGTGATGAAGATGATGCCGGCGATGAAGTAGGGGAGGAACGCCTTGAGGTTGGCGATGGCGGCGGCCCGCCGCGACGGGGTCATTGGCTGCCCCCCGGCCGGGCGACCGTCAGGCCCGCCAACGAGCTGAGCATGGCCAGGTCGTCCGCGATCAGGCCTTCGGCCCCGAGGGTGATCGCGTGGTCGGCCTCGGCGCGGGTCGCGACGTCCCACACGACGAACGGCACGCCGGCCTGCCGCAACCGCACCCTGCGCTCCTCCGAGGCGAGGCTAAGCTTGAGCGTGATCTTCGGCAACTGCCGCGGGCCACCGAGACGGGCTTCGGCGGCATCCCAGTCCCCAGCACTATCGACGGAGTAATGCGCGGACTGGGCCGGTCGCAGATCACGGACGATGTCGAGGTACTGCCAGGCGCCGCAGAAGTCGACGGGCGCCGAAAAGCGGGAGCTGTCGAGTTCAGCGAAGACGGCCGCGACGAAGCGGCGGGCTGTCTCCGGTGAGTGGCTGTCGCGCTTGAGGTCGAGCATCAGCCCAGCGGGGCCCGTGACTCGGCCTAAGAGTTCGGTAAAGCTCAACCTGGCCAGGTCGAGCCGCAGCCAAAGCGAGCCTAGCGGCATCGCCCATGGGCCGGCGCGGTGGATGCCACGCAGGTTTTTGTTGTAGAGCAGCGGGAGCCAGGGGAGCCGGCGTAGGCGATGCTCGTGGCGGACCCAGATCTGGCCGTCCCACCAGCGAAGGTCGGCCTCGATACGGTCCACCTTGGCAGCCTGAGCTTGCGCGATCCGTGCGCGACGGTTGCCGTAGCCGTGAGCGATGCGAAGGAGGGTGGCCGCCATTGCTGCGATGGTAACACCCAGTCATTGCTGGCGGCTTCCGAACGCGAGCGGGCCGGCGGCGAACGAGGAAGATCGCGCGGCAGGCGCGCGCTGCCTACAATCGGCCTCGCGAGCCCGGATGGGGCCCGCTAACCTTGTCCCGGAGGTAGCGCGATGCCGACGATCACTCGCCCCGATGGCGCCACGATCCACTACGAAGTCCATGGCTCGGGCCACCCGCTGCT
>CAMAUF010000170.1 GCA_945861295.1 bacterium
GGAGGCCATTTACCTGCCGGACTACGCCATCCGCGAGAAAGGCACGCTCGAGGTCAGCGTCCAATCGACCCTGACAGGGATCCTGGCGAGCGACCTGAAGTGGTTCGACCCGCCGATCATCGGCAAGGAGTTCGAGAGTTCCTACTCGATCGCCGCGCGGATCATCGCGCGGTCCGGGATCGCCCGCGCTGAGGCGAGCGCCACTGGCCGCAAGGTGAGCGACCCCAGTATCGCCGGTGATCTCGCGACCCTCATCCTGCGCCAGAACAGCGACGGTGGCTGGCGTTGGTGCGAGCTCTGCATTTCTTCCTCGGCGCCATGGGTAACGACGTGGGTCTTGCTCGCCCTGGGAGAAGCCCAGCAGGCCGGGTTCGTCCTTGATGATCGCGGCATTAGTCGGGCGAGCTCCTTCGTCACTCAGCACGTCGGCCGCACCACCGACGTCGCCTATCCCATCGACCAAAATGAGAACGCTCTGATGCTGTACGCCTTGGCGGCGGCTGGCCAGACCGGCGTCGCGCGCCCGCTGCTCAAGGCGTTGTTCGAACAACACCGCACGACCGTGAACGACCAAGGCAAGGCATGGCTCCTGCTCGGCCTGGCCGAGGTCGGTGAGACGAAGGCGAACACCGCCGTCCAAGCTCTCCTCAACGACCTCAGCGTCGGCCTCATCTCCAGCGCCAACGGCAACCATTGGGAGGGCGAGCGCACCCCCCGCGACAACTGGCGTTACGCCTTCACCGGGGACGGCATCACCACCACCTCGGCCGTGCTCCAAGCCCTTACCCGGATCGACAGCAACCACCCGTTGATCGAGGAGACGGTCCGCTGGCTGATGGTCGCCCGCGGGACGAGGGGCTGGTGGGGCGGCACGAGCGCGGCCCAGGGCATCAGCGCGCTCTCCGAATTCGCGGTCAAGACGGGCGAACTAGCCGGCGACTACCACTTCGCGGTCGACCTCGGCGCCAAGGAAGTGCTCGCGGGAGAACTCACGGGCACGGACCCGCTGGCCAAGGCTGTCCGGGTGCCGCTCACCGAAATCCCGCTCGGCAAAGTGACGCCGCTGACACTCGTCCGGGACTTCGCCGAAAAGGGACGGATGTACTACGCGCTCAACCTGCGCTACGTGACGCCCGCGAAGGAGGCGGAGGCGCTGAACCGTGGCTTGGCCGTTTCGCACCAGTTCACCAAACTCGATGCGCCGGGCACGCCGATCAGCAGCGCCAAGCTCGGCGACGTCGTCCGGGTGACCGTGACCGTGGTCGCCCCGGCCGAGCGGGACTACGTCGTCGTCCAGGACTTCTTGCCGGCTGGCCTCGAACCGATCGACGCCTCGCTCAAGACGACCGACCCCGCGCTCATCCTCAAGCTCCAGGCTGACCGGCGCAAAACGTTCGAAACGGTTGAGGAGCCTGGCTACTACGCTCCCTGGTATTGGTGGTACTGGAGCCCGTTCGACCAGGCGGCGATCCGCGACGACCGCGTTGTCCTCCAAGCGACCCGCCTGCCCAAGGGCGTGCACGAGTACGTCTACTACGTCCGCGCCACCACGCCCGGCGACTTCTTCGTCGCCCCGGCGGTGGCGGAAGAATCGCGCTTCCCGGAGGTGTTCGGACGGAGCGACAGCGCCCGCTTCATCGTCGAACCGTGAGGGACGCCCGCGGGCGTCGTATCATGGGCCGCGCGATGGGCGCGGCCCATGGAGGGTGCAGCCATGACAGAGAGCGTCCGAATCGGGCTTGTGGGCGCGGGCCCGTGGGCCAAAATGGTGCACGCGCCCATGATCGCGAGCTTCCCCGGGGTGGCCTTCGCGGGAGTCTGGGCGCGGCGCAACGAAGCCGCGGCCGCGTTAGCGGAGAAGCACGGCACGGCGGCGTTCTCCTCATTCGAGGCGCTGCTGGCCGCCTGCGACGCCGTCGTCTTCGCGGTCCCGCCGGAGATCCAGGAGGGCCTCGCCATCCGTGCCGCCGAGGCGGGCAGGGCGCTGCTCCTCGAAAAGCCGATCGCGGGCGACTTGGCGGGCGGCGAGCGGCTGGCGGCGGCCGTCGAATACGCAGGTGTGCCGTCCCTGGTCGCCTTGACCTGGCGCTACTCGCCAGCGGTGCGCGCCTTCATCGAAGCGGCGAATGCCGCCGAGCCGCTCGGCGGACGCGGGCTCTTCGTCTCGGGCGGCCTCCTCGCGGGCAGCCCATTCGCGACGCCGTGGCGGCTCGAACGCGGCCCGTTGCTCGACCTCGGCCCACACGTCATCGACCTCCTGGAAGCGGCGATCGGGCCGGTCGTCAGCATCGCCGCGTTCGGCGACCTTCGCGGCTGGGTCTCGATCGAACTCGGGCACGCCTCGGGCGCGCGATCCTCAGCCTCACTCTGCGCGACCGCGGCGGTTAGCCCGCACGTTGCCGGCGTCGAGGTCTTCGGCCGTGCCGGGCCGGCCACGATCGATTGCGTGGCGGCCGCCAAGGCGTCCGATTTCCAGGTCATGTATGGCGACTTTCTCGCGGCCATACGCTTGGGCCTGCCCGCCGTGGTCGATGTCCGGCATGGGCTCCGCATCCAGCGCCTGCTCGAAGCGGCGGAGCGCCAGCTTCAAGGGGTGGCACAGGTCAGATGATGGCCCTCGTGTCCCGCACGAGGTCGAGCAGGCCGAGCGTTACTATCAGCGCAAAGACCAGCAGCGCGGCTATCCGCGTCGGCTTCCAGCCCGGCAGGCCGCGCAATCGGGGCCAGCGCATGGCCACCGCCCACACCCCCCCAACGACCAGGGCGGCCACGGCGCCCACAGGGACGACAACCGACGGCAAGGCTGCCAATGCGGCGAAGGCGCTGAGCCAACGCTTTCGCCACCAAAACCGCGGGTAAACCTCCGTCAGCCAGGCGATGCAGCCCGCCCCGCCCGCCGGAATGGCGACAAAGAGCGCGACCGCGAGCCAGTGCGGTTCGAGGGCCGTGAAGTCAATGCCGTCGCTTTGGATGAGGATTGCGCCGCCTGTGATCGCTCCCGCCAACGCCCAGGCGAACGGCATCCCTCGCTTCGGAAAAAACGGGCGCCCGGCCACGACAATGAGGCCAACGATCGCCCCGAGGATGGCTGTGACGGCGAGCAGGCTGACGGTATCCGGGAGGCTGAAGCGGCCAATGATGAACCCGTCGTCGCTCTCGAGGCCACGCACGGAGTCGTCGGAGGTGAGCCGGAGGACGAACATGGCGAGCCGCCCGCCGATACCGCCGACCAGCACGCCGCCGAGCCCACCAGCGGCGGCCCCGAGCGTGGCCCAGTACGCCACGACTTTTATATTGGCCCACAGGCCGAAGCCCGGGGCCGCTCGTACGCCGTCCGACTCGATCGCAGGTTTTTGAAAAGGCGCGAGTCGCCTTCCAAGATGCGCGTCCGGGGCCGCTCGTACGCCGTCCGACTCGATCGCAGGTGCCATGCGTCGTCGGTCGTACGCGCCGCGCCTGAGGGAGTCACTCAAGACAGCATAGGCTGCGTTCAGCCGCCCCTGCTGGGCACCAGCGTCCGGGCTACTGTTCACGTCAGGGTGGTACTTGCGGGACAGCCGCCGGTAGGCGCTCTCAATGACCTCGGGCTCGGCCCTCGATGACACCTGAAGGACTTCATAGAAATCATCGTCCACGTCGTCCCCCTCGCAGGCGCAGCCAGCCGCCCGGAGCCGCTCGTACGCCGTCGGCCTCGACCGCAAGTGCCATGGTCCGTCCTCCGTATCGCCGCCGCAGCATAGGGCATCCCGAGGCCGCGTGGGCGGAGCGAACGGACGCCTACAGTCCGGCGCGGGCGGGGGAGGTCAGTCCGCCGAGGGGATGCGGCCGGGGCGTTCGGTCGTGCGCTCTTCCAAGGCCCACAGTTCCGGCAAGTCGCAGAGTTCGTCGATCTCGCGGCGGATGGCGCCGAACTCGGCCATCTCCATCGGCACGAAGCCGTCGCCGCGCAGCGCTTCGTAGGCCCGGCGGATGGCCGCGTACGCCGCCAACATCCCCGCCTGAGCCTCGAGGACGAGCTGGTAGCCCAGCGCGTGGAACTCGGCTGGCGTGAAGATCGGCCGGCGGCCGACCGCGATCGTCATGGCCACCAGCGGCTTGGGGATTTCGCCCGGCAGCCGGCGATACTCCTCGGCCGTCCGCGGGAGCACGAGGATCATGTCCGCGCCGGCTTCAGCGTAGGCGACGGCCCGGCGGATGCCCTCGTCGATCCCGATCTCGCCGATGGTGTTGGTGCGCGCGATGATGAGGAAGTCCGGATCGCGGCGAGCGGCGACGGCGGCCTGCACCTTCTCGACCATGGCCTCCAGCGAAATCGGATGGTCGATACCGCGATGGTGATGGGCGCGCTTCGGCGTCAGCTGATCTTCGATCTCGATCCCGGCCGCGCCCGCCAGCTCCAATTCGCGGACGGTGCGCAGGACGTGGATCGGGTCGCCGAAACCGGTCGTGCCATCAACGATCAGGGGCAAGTCGCAGACGTTCGTGATCTGGCGGACGACGTTGACGACGTCGGTGCTCGTCAGCCGGGCCTCGGTGACGCCGAGGACGTAGCCGAGGGCGCCGCCGCCAACGTACGCGGCTGGAAAGCCGAGATGCTGGACGAGCTTCGCGGTTAGCGGGTCGGCGGCGTAGGGCGCGACTGACGCCTGCCCGCGGGCAAGGGCGGCACGCAGCTTGGCCGTAGCGTTCGTCATCTCCGCACTCCTTCTTAGGCTTTGGCCGGCCCCACGACCCGGTCCGCGGCCGCGCCGAAGCGGGCGACGTGGTCATCGCCGCCGCGAAGCTGCCGGTTGTACTCCAATTCCTGGCCGATTGCGCCGTGATCGAGCGCCGCCAGGTTCATGACGTGCTTCGAAGCCCGCACGGCTTTGGGCGAGTTCGCCGCGATCATGCGCACATACTCGAGGGCGAGGGCATCGAGCCCGTCGCGGCCGACCACGCGGTTGACCAGCCCCATCTCGCAGGCTTCGGTCGCGCCAACGGTGCGGCCGGTGAGGATCAGGTCCTTCGCCTTGGCCTGGCCGATCGCGGCGGGCAACAATGAGGCAGCGACGACCAGCCCGTAGCCGGCGCCCGGGAAGCGAAAGGTGGCGTCGTCGCAGGCGAAGCGGATGTCGCAGTTGAGCGCGACGACTGCGCCGCCGCCCATGCAAAAGCCATTGATGGCGGCGATGACCGGCTTTTCGCAGCGGCCCAGGCGCGCCGCCAACCCACCTGCGCCGCCCGCGCCCGCCACGGAGGCATTGCGTTCGACGCGCCCGGTGGCCTCGCCCATGTCCTGGCCAGCGCAAAACGCTTGGCCCGAGCCGGTGAGCACGATGGACCGCACGGCATCGTCCGCCTCGGCGGCGTCGATCGCTGCGATGGCGGCGGCGGCGAGCGGATCGTTGACGGCGTTTCGTTTCTCGGGCCGGTTGAGGCGAATCACGACTCCGCCCTCGACCGCTTCGACCAGGACCAGCGGCTCTCCGCGTTGATTCTGCATGGCTAACCTTCCTCCGTGGGCGCGACGGCGACGACACCGGCCGCGACGAGCGCCGCGATGCGTGCCTCATCGTAGCCCAAGACGTCCTTCAAGATGGCGGACGTATGCCCGCCGGCACGGTCGGCGCCCGCGAACGGGCCCGACGGCGTCCGCGAGAGCTTGACCGGTTGGCCAGCGACGCGCATCTCGGCGCCGCTCCAGGTCGGCAACGGCACGACCATGCCCCGGGAG
>CAMAUF010000171.1 GCA_945861295.1 bacterium
ATCGAGTCCAACGTCCCCGCCGGCGCGCGGCGGAGCTTCGACCAAGCGGTCAACGCCGGTCTCGCTCCCGGCTTCCGCGGCGTCGGTGTCCTGTCAAGCGACCAGCCCCTGAACACGGTCCTCGAACGGCGGCTCGATAGCCCCACCGCGAAGATCTCGGCCTCGTTGCACAACGCGTATGGGACCGGCGCGACCAAGGTCTCGCTCCCCTACCTGGCCAACGGCCTCGATGGCCAGTTCAACGCCCGCATCGCAATCGCCAACACGAGCACCCAGGTTGCCTGCATCACCCTCGAGTATTCGTTCAAGGCTGGCCTCGGCTCCGTCCCAGCCTCCGGCAGGGCGAATGTCATCGATAGCGGGCCCGGCGGCGGCGGCTGCGCGACCGGTTATGCCATCCCGGTCAACGGCCAGATCGCCTTCGCGCCGACGGCCGTCGATGGCGCCATCCCCTATCCCGCCTCGACGAGCAACGCGCTCTTTGGAGCCACCATCAGCTCGAACGTCCCAGTGACGGCCGCCGCCGATGCCTGGGTGGCTGGCCTTCGCTCCCTCGGCGCCTACGACGGCTTTATCGTTGGCGCGGGCGGCGACCTTGGTGTCGACATCATCGTCCCGCTTGGCGTCAAGCACGGCGATGGCTTCCTGAGTCAGTACATCATGTCGAACCCGAACGCCGCCTCCGCCAGCGTCACGATCACCTACAGCGGCAACACAGGCGTCCACGTCGTCAGCCTGACCATCCCAGCCAACGGCAGCGCCGACCACGGCGTCTACTCCGACAACATTGTCCCGGTCGGCTTCGTCGGCTCGGCCCGCATCCAATCGACCCAGCCGATCGCGGTCGTCGCCTTCTACGGCAAGATGACGACCGCCAATAGCTTCATCCCTGAAGAGGTTTACGCCCTCATCAACGGTGTGCCGAAAGAGAAGGCCGGCCTCAAGGCGAAGTTCCCGCTGATCGTCCGGCGCGCTGGCGGCAACAACGCCCGCTGCGATTCCGCCGGCGACCAGTGCGGCTTCAATAGCTGGGTCAGCGTCACGGTCGCCGATGGCGGCACCGCGAACCTCAACATCCAAGTTATCGCCGACCCGACCTCGACCTTCCCCGGCTGCACCGGAAGCACCTATACGGCGACCTTCCAGAAGCAGATCACCGGCTCGTTCGTCTTCTATCAGAACCTTGCCAGCGGGGCTGACAACGGCCTCAACGGTTCACCCGCCTGCTTCGACGGCAGCATGATCATCACGAGCGACAAGCCCATTGTGGCCGTCGGCGACAAAGCCAACGACCTCTTCATCGGCGATGTCGACTCGCGCTACAACGCCTTCCCGAGCAACTAAGAGCGGGTGGGCACAGGCCATACAAGCACAGGGGCGCCGGCAACGGCGCCCTTGCGTTTGTGCGGAGCTTCGGCACACGATGGGCCAGATGCCAGAGACGCTCGTCCCATACATCCAGCGTCTCCTTCGGTGGCTCGCTGATCCACGGAGAGAGTTCGCGTCGGTCGCGATAGGCGTCGTCGTGCTCCTGGCGGTCCAAGCCGCGCGCGTTGACCGTTTCACCGAGAGTTACCCAGCCTTCTCCGAGCCCGGCTGGGATCACCACGCCTACCGGGCCATGGCCGCCGGCAACCCGATCGACTTCCACCTCGCCCCCTTCGGTTGGCGGCCGCTCGGCCCGGCGCTTGCCAAAGCGCTCCCCTTCGACGGCGAGACCAGCTTTTTCGCGATCACGTTCGCCAGCCTGACCGTAGCCGGCGTCGCGACGTATTTCTCCCTCAAAGGCGCGCTGGGGCGTCAGCCCGCCCTCGTGGGGATGACGGCCTTCGTTTCGCTCGCTTGGGCGGTGAAGTTCCCGCTCCAGGACTTTTGGTTGCCCGATGCCCTCGCCTTCGCGGCCGTCGCCCTCTGCGTGCTCTGTATCCAGCGGCGGTGGGATTGGGGGTTCGCGGCCTGCCTCCTGGCCGGTTCCGCCGGCAAAGAGGCCGTGCTTTTTGTCGCGCTGCTGCATTATTCGCTCCAGGCGCGCTCGCTCTTGGATTGGCCACTGGCAGCGCGGTCGGCTGCCTTGACGGCTCCAGCGGCGCTCCTCGTCCTTGCCATCCACGTGGCGATCGAGGCGCGGAATGGCGACCTCGACTACGCGGCGACGCTGTCGCCGACGCTTCAGACATTCCGCACGTTCTTGCCCGCATACGACTATGTCGCCCTCTTTCGCGATATCGGCATCGACCGGCTCCAGGACCACCGGCGCGATACATTGCTCGCCTACACGTCGGGGGCGTGGGGCGTCCCATTGCTCGTGCTCGGCGCGATCGGGGTGGCGGCCAAACCGCTGCTGGCCCTGCGCCTCGCCCCGCTCCTGGTGCTCGCGTACGTTCAGCTCCTCTTCGCGATGAATATCGAACGGTTGCTCGTCATCGCCTTCCCGGCGGCGGTCTGGCTCGTGGCCGAGGGCGTGCGGACCCTGGCCCGCGGGCTGGGCATCCCGCCGATCGCGCTCATCCCTATCCCCGCCGGGCTCTTTCTCCTGCGCCTGCGCGACCCTGCCGTGATCGCAACGGGGTTCGAAATCGAAACATTCGTGCTGATCGGCGGGCTCATGTTCGCCGTCTTTGTGTCCGGCCGGTCGGGCGTGCGCTGCGGCGGAGCCGCCGCTGATGGCTGAGCCTGAGACGTCGATCGCGCGCGGGACGTTGATCGCGCTGGTCTGCCGCGCCATCAACGTCGCCGCGGGCGTGCTGGTCGTGCTTTTGGTGTCGCGCGAACTCGGCGACGCCGGGTTCGGTACCTTCGTCCTCGGTACGACGGTCGTCGGCGTTGTGGCGGCCCTCACCGGTGGCCTGACGGCGGCGGCTGGCTACCAGATCAATAATCAGCGCTGGCCGGCCGGGGAAGTGCTTTCGAGCGGCGGGGTTGTGGCGTTGGCGTTGGGCGTCGCCGCGGTGATCGGCGGCCTCGTCCTGCGAGAGTCGCTCGCCGGGAACGCACGGACGATCGGCCTCGAAGCGGGGCTCGCGGCCGCGGCCGTGCTCATGAACGGCGTTGTCACCGGTATCCTTCTCGGCCAAGGGAGGATGGTGCGGTACAACCTCGCCTTGGCCGCCCCGGCGCTGTTCGGCCTGAGCGCGGTCGTCGCCGTGCTCTACGGACTGGATGAACGGACACCCTCGGCGGCGCTCGGGGCCTTCGCGGCGGGCCAGTGGCTAGCGTTCCTGCCGGCCCTGCTCGCGACCCGCACGGCGCCCTCGTTCCGAGCCGTGAACCGCCCGCTGATCGGCATCATGCTCCGATTTTCGGGTTTTGCCGCGCTTTCCAGCGGGATTTCGTACTTGAACTACCGCGCCGATATCTTCGTCGTCCGCGCCTGGGAGGGCGAGGCGGGGGTCGGCGTCTACAACATCGCCGTCCAACTCGCCGAGGCCGTCTGGCAAATCAGCGGGGCGGTAGCGCTTGCCGCCATCCCCCGCATCGCAGGTTCCTCGCAGGGCCTGGCGGCCGAACTGACGACGCGGATCATGCGTCATACCCTCGTCCTCCTCGGGCTCGCCTGTATCGTGGTCGCGCTCCTCGCCGATGTCGGCGTCGGCCTCTTCTGGGGCGACGACTTTTCCGGGGCGGCCAACGCGCTCCGTATCCTGCTCCCGGGGACGCTCGTTTACGGTCTCGCGGCGGGTATTTCGGGCTACTACACGTATCAGCGCGGTCGCCCCTGGCTCGCGGGCGTGATTTCGAGCAGCAGCCTCGTCATCGACATCGCTTTGGCGTTGGTGTTCGTGCCGCGGTGGGGCATCAACGGGGCGGCGCTGGCGACGAGCATCTCGTACGTGCTGGCGATGGGCGCGGCGGCGGCCTACTTCCTTCACGACACACGCACCTCGCCCGCGGCGCTCTTTCGTTTCCGCCGAACCGACTTCGACGACTACGTCGCCGTCCTGCGACGGCTGAAACGCGGCCGTCCGGCCTGACGCGTGGCGAGCGCACGGGTTCGCTCGCCGCATCAATCGCCTCCCTCTCCCGGCCGGGGGAGCGGGTTGGGGTGAGGGCCAGCGGCACAAGGGCACGCCGGGCCGCCCTTCTTCGCGACGCCGAGATCTCTCCCCTCCATGCCTTGCTGGGCTAGGTGGCGCGGTCGTGCTCCTCCCAGGCCACATCGTTCAGCAGCGCGAGCCCGCCGGTAACGAGCGAGTGGCCGCCGAGGATCACGGGGATCGGCGCGTCCAGGGCGCCCTGGGTAAACTTGCGCAGAAACGAATCGCCGATCCCGGCGGGGTTGAGGAGGTCGCTCTGGAACCGATCTTCCCGCGACGGCGCGAGCCCGAGATGCGCTTCGAGGACCCGCGCATCGATCACCGCGGCGTCCCCTAGTTCGGCCAGGGTGCGGAAGAATCGCTGCGTCCCGACTTCGGCGAGCAGGAAGCCGAGGATCGACTTGGCCCGGTGGCCCGCCCCGGCCGCGGCGAGGCCCCGCTCCTCGCTGAAGATGCGGACTCGGCAGGCCGTCTGCGTTTCGAGGTGCCGCCAGGTCTCGCTGCCGACGCGGCCCGCGATCAGCAGCTCGCCTTTCCTGTCGAGGAACGTGCGCATCACCGCACGGTAGTGATGCACTGGCAGCTTGAGATCAGGCGTGGCCGTGAGGACCTCCGGCGGCAGGAGGCCGGCGATCTGGAGCGCGATCACATCGGCGGGCGTATCGAGGTCGAACTGGGTCGCGAGGCTGCGCGGCAACGTAACGGGCGTCAGGCCCGCGTCGTCCCGCAGACGCCGCGGCAGTTCGTTGTCCCGCGTGAAGGGCCCGCAGCGCAGGATGGCGTCCCCGGGCGTCCATCCCGTGAGGTCGCTCGAGAAGAAGTTGTTCGTCACAATCCGCGGCGCCAGCGGCGTCAATTGTTCGACGACGGCCCGCATCTCTTCTCTCTCCACGAGCGGGATCGCGCCGGCGCCCATTACCACGGGCCGCGCGAGCCCGAACCGCTCGACGATCCTCCGCAACCGCCGGTCGAAGTCGTACGTGGCGTCTGCCTCGTCGGGGTCGACGACGACCGGTGCAGGCAGGCCCGCAAAGGCGCTGGGGTCATTGGTCGCGACGATGACGGCCTCGAAGCCGGCCGCGAGCGCTACCTCGACCGTCCGGCGGCCCATCGCGACTTGTGCCGCGTCGACGAGCCGCTCGGCCGGGCCTGCGCCGCCCCGCCCATGAAACACCAGTAGAGTAGGCCCGTGGAAGGTCATCCAGAGAGGTTACGGCGTCCGACGGGCCACCGCACGGCGCGGTGCGGCGGTACACTCGTCCGACGGCGATGGGAGGGACCAGACATGACGCAGCTCGACGACCTCAAGGTGAAGGCCCAGCAGGTGATCCAACAGGTCAGCGAAGACCTTCGCGGCATCAGCCTCAGCATTCACGGCAAGCCCGAACTGAACTTCGAGGAACACCACGCTCACGCTGTACTCACGGATTGGCTGGCCCAGAACGGGTTTGCCGTCGAACGCGGCGCCTATGGAATGCCGACGGCCTTCAAGGCCGTGGCTGGCCAGGGCGGGCCGACCATCGCCGTCCTCTGCGAATACGACGCGCTCCCGGGCATCGGCCACGCCTGCGGACACAACTTGATCGCGATCTCGGGGCTCGCGGCCGGCTTGGCCCTCAAGGAGACGCTGCCCGAAGGCAAGGGCACC
>CAMAUF010000172.1 GCA_945861295.1 bacterium
GGCCCCAGGCCATCTTGCGCCTTCCCCATTTGAGCAAGGCACACGCCTACGTTGCTTAGGCTCATGGCGAGATTGGGCCCAACGAGGTTCGGACTGTGGCGTTTAATGTCGCGGTAGAGATCCACGGCTTCCCATGAGGCTTCGAGGGCCTCTTTCCGCCGCCCGACTTTACTTAGGCATACTCCAAAGTTGTTTAGCGCCATGGCCAGATTCCGCGTCGAGGCACCCGGACTCCGTGCCGCTAGCCCGCGGAGCTGCGCGACGATGGCCAGATTGAGGTCGACCTTGTAGGAGCGCAACGCGACCGACGCCTCTGGGAGCCCATTAGCAATCTCCATGAGCGGGACGACATCGGCCTCGTTCGCCTTCAAGAGCGCCGCTACCCACGCCAGCGGGCGGGCGAGTTCGGCAGCGCGGACGGGCAAGTCGGGCGTTTCGGCCTCGTGGGCGTAGTCCTGGATCAGGCGGCCGACGGCTTCGGCCGTGTGGCGAGCGTCCAAGTGGGCGGCATCGACCACGGTCTGCTCGGCTACCTCGTCGCTGCGGTCGTGCAACGCCAGCAGGACGACGGCTTCGCCGAGGATATCGGGCACGACCTTCTTGGCGGTCACGCCGTCACCCATAACGTCGGCTAGACCCTGCGCCAGGAGTTCGGCGCTCGTCCGAGGGAGCTTGTCGTCGTAGGCCTGGATTGCGGCGGCAAGCTGGTCGCGATGGATGGCGCCGCAGAGGGTCGAGAGCGCGCCCATGTGCACGGCGAGGTCTTTCAGGGCCGCTTCCGCCGTGGCCCCCTCCAGACGCCGGATTTCGTGGGCGGCGACCTCGAAGGCGAGACCCGCGAGCGAGAGGGTCATCGCCGCCGCGAAGCCGCGCTCGGTGGCGACCAGGCCCGCCATCAACAGGGCCAGTGGCTCCTTAGCCCAAAGGCGCGCGGCCAAGGTCGCCGCTTGCTCGGGCGTGAGCGCGTCTATCGGTGGCGTTTGCGCTTTCGAGACGAGCCCGGCCAGCGCCCAGCCTTCGAGGAAGAGGGCTGCTTGCTCCGCTTTGACATCCCAGGGCGGCAACGGCTGCGCGGTCCTGGGCACGTTCAGGGCGGCTCCTGCGGCGGTCGCGACGTCGTCCAGCCAGCGGCCGGCCGCCCGTTCGAGAAGGAGGACGCGGAGCTTCGGGCCACCGCGCGTGTATGACTTGCCGGGCATCGTGACCCAGGTCTTGATCTGTTCGCGCCAGCCTGCGGCGTAGTCGATTACGATCAGCGTGGGCGTCTTGCGGTCCCAGCCTGCCAGGGCGTCGGGGTCCGGCCCGCCGGCGAGGAAGCCAGCGTCCCAAAGCTCGCCCGCGCTGCGGCGGACCAGCGCCTCGCGACAGAGTTCGAGCGCGAGCCTCGTCTTACCGGCGCCTCCAGGGCCAACGAGCACGTGAAATGACGCGGTCGGCGGCCCATCCAGCCAGGCGACGAGGTAATCCAGCGCTTCGCGGCGCTTTTCGCCGGCGAACGCGACCAGGCCGGAGAACGGGCTCAGCGCCTGGCCGAAGGAGAAATCTGGCGTCTCGCTCGGGTCATAGCGCCGGTCATCGAACAGCGTCAGCGTGGGCCGGCCGGGGATGCCCCAGCGCTCTTGGATGTCCGCGAACAGCGGGGCCAGGACGTCGCGGATCACCCAAGCCTGCCGCCGATCGGTGGCGTCGCCGGTCGCGGCCAGCGCTGCACAGACGCGGCTGAGGAAGTCCCGCAGCGCCGCTTCGGCAGCGCGGGACGTATCGGCCGGGATGCGTCCCGCCCGGACGAAAGCCGTCGCCTTATCCGGGCTGCCGAGAGTCGTCGCGACGGCCTCCCAGGCCTCCGGCGAGTGCTGCGGATCGGCGAGCATCTTCTGTAGGATCTCGCGTGCAACGCGCTCGGTCGTCTGCTGCTCTATGCCCTCGGCTCGCTTGCGGCCGAGGAGTCGCCAGCCAGCCGCGATAGGCGCCTGGATGAGCGCTGCCGCCAGATTGGCCGCAATGTTGGCCGCGAACTGCTCAGGGTCCCAGGGTGAGGTCATCGCCTGCAAGTCTATCGCATAGCGATGGCCGGTGACCCACCGTCAGGCTGGCAGCTTCGAGACATCGAGGTGGTGAAGGCGGCGGTTCGGTCGTACCGAGTGAGCGCTAGGTCGTCGAAAGCATCGCACATTTGTTCGTTGACCAGCGAGCCCTCAAGGCCTAGCATGGGTCGAGCCTGAACCCGAGCGAGGCCATGGCAAAGTTCATTTTCGTGACCGGCGGCGTCGTCAGTTCTGTTGGCAAAGGCATCCTCACGGCCAGCCTTGGACGCATCCTCAAGTCCCGCGGCGTGACTGTCTCAGTCCAGAAGCTCGACCCCTACCTCAACGTCGATCCGGGCACGATGTCGCCTTACCAGCATGGGGAAGTCTTCGTGACGGTCGACGGCGCCGAGACGGACCTCGACCTTGGCCACTACGAGCGCTTCATCGACCAGGATTTGACCAAGCTGGCGTCCGTCACAAGCGGCCGCATCTATCAAGCCGTTCTAGATAAGGAAAGGCGTGGCGATTACCTCGGCGGCACGATCCAGGCCGTCCCCCACCTCACCAACGAGATCAAGAGCCGGATCTACGGGGCGGCGAGCCAGGCCGGCTGCGATGTGCTGATTTGCGAGGTCGGCGGCACCGTCGGCGACATCGAGGGCGAGAGCTTCCTGGAAGCGATCCGCCAGATCCGCCACGAACGCGCGCGGACGGACACCCTGAGCATCCACGTCTGCTTCCTGCCCTATGTCGGCGCGACCGGCGAACTCAAGACCAAGCCGACCCAGCACTCCGTCCGCGAGTTGCGATCCAAGGGCATCCAGCCGGACGTCATCGTCCTCCGTTCGGATCAAACGGTGACGAAAGACATCTCCGAGAAGGTCGCCTTGTTCTGCGACGTAGAGCCGCGCGCGGTCATCCCCCTGGAGACGGTGAACTCGATTTACGAAGTGCCGCTCCTCCTCGACCAACGCGGCCTGGGCGACGTCACGATCGAGAAGCTCGCGCTGACGGGGACACGGGACCTGGACGAATGGCGCGAAATGGTCGACCGGCTCAAGCACCCGAAGGGGTCCGTTTCGGTGGCGATCGTCGGCAAGTACGTCAAGTTGAAGGATGCCTACCTGTCCGTGAAGGAAGCGCTCTCACATGCCGGGATCGCGAACGGTGTCGAAGTCGATATCCAATGGATTCCGGCCGAAACGCTCGAGAGCCGCCCCGCCATGGACGTCCTGGCGGGCGTTTGCGGGATCATCGTGCCGGGCGGGTTCGGCGAACGCGGTTGGGAAGGCAAGGTCCGGGCCGCGACGTACGCGCGGACGACGGGCATCCCCTACTTCGGGCTCTGCCTCGGGATGCAGGTCATGGTCACGGAGTTCGCCCGCAATGTTTGCGGGCTGGAAGGCGCGAACTCAACGGAGATGGACCAGGAGACGCAGTATCCGGTCATCAGCCTACTGGAGGAGCAGATCGGGGTCGTGAACAAGGGCGGCACGATGCGCCTCGGAGCGTACCCCTGCCGGCTCGATCCCGGTTCATTGGCGGCGCGTGGCTATGGCGCCGATTCCGTCTCGGAGCGGCACCGGCACCGGCTCGAGTTCAACAACGCGTTTCGCGAACAGCTCACCGGCGCCGGCTTGCGCGTCAGCGGGACCTCGCCCGACGGCTCGCTCGTCGAGATTTCCGAGATTACGGGTCATCCCTTCATGCTCGGGACGCAATTCCACCCCGAGCTGCAAAGCCGGCCAAACCGTCCGCATCCGCTCTTCCGGGAGTTCATCGCGGCGGCCCTACGGCGGCAAGGGCTGGGCGCGGCTAAGTGAGCGGGACTTGCGCCCAGGGCCACGCCGCGCAGCGCCTCTTTCGTTTCGCCGCTGGCCCCGTCCCCATCGAAAAATGCCTGCGCCATGCGCTCGTACACCGTCCGCTCGTCCGCAACGCAGTCGTGACCGCAGCCGTGGTCGGTACCGTGCTCACTGGCATCAACCAGGGCAATGTCCTCTTCGATGGCCGCTTCCCTGATCAACTCTGGTGGAAAATCCCGCTGACGTACTGCGTCCCGTTCTGCGTTTCGACCTGGGCGGCGCTCCGCATTTCGATGGTGCGAGCCTAGGCCGCTGTCTGGGTGGGAGCACGGGCGCCGGAGGGTGTGGCAGAATCACGGCATGGAACTGAAGGTTGTCCGCTACGAAGTCGACGAACACGTCGCTACGATCACGCTGAACCGGCCCGAGCGCTTGAACTCCTGGACGGGACGCATGCACGCGGAGTACCGCTTCGCGATCGACCAAGCCGAGCGTGACGCCGCCGTTGGCGCTGTGGTGGTCACCGGGGCGGGCCGGGGCTTCTGCGCGGGCGCCGACGCGCGGGCGCTCGAAGGGCACATCGAAAAAGGTGGCTACGATCCCGGCACGCCGCCTGAAATGGCGAACCCGGGCTACGGTGTCTCCCTCGAGTACGACCGCAATTTCGCCTTCCATTTCGGCCTGACAAAGGCGGTGATCGCGGCAATCAACGGGCCGGCTGCGGGGGTTGGGCTCGTCCTCGCCTGCTATTGCGACGTCCGTTTCGCCACCGAAGGGGCGAAATTGACGACGGCGCATGGCAAGTTGGGCTTGCCTGCGGAATACGGCCTCACGTGGCTGCTGCCGCGGCTCATCGGGCTCTCGGCCGCGACCGAAATCCTGCTTTCGAGCCGGGTCTTTCTGGCTGAGGAGGCGGCGGCGCTCGGCTTGGTGCACCGCGTCTGCCCGCCTGAGGAGCTGCTCGGGGCCGCGCAGGCGTACGCCCGCGACCTCGCCCGGCATGTCTCGCCCGCATCCATCCGCGAAACGAAGGCCGCGATTTATCGCGACCTGCACGGCGGCGTCGGCGCCAGCGTGGAGGCGAGCGAGGCGCTCCTGCGGACGATGGCGAAAGGCCCCGAGTTCGCGGAGGGTGTGCGAGCGCTCACGGAGAAACGGCGGCCGCGCTTTCGTCCCGATGTGTAGGCCGCAGGTGGTATCAGGCCCGACCCAACAGCTTCGCTCCTTGTGAGGGCCAACTTTGGTGATGTATGATTGCAATGCAGAGCGGCGTAGTTCGGAGCGAAAGGTAATCACGATGGATGAGTCTCGCGCGGTATCTGACCCACCGCTTACCGTGATCGGCAGGTCGACTCGTGCCGAACGAATGAGGGCTGCCGTCTTGGCCGACACAGTGGGTTGGGCTGCGGCTCGGGCTGCCCGCGCGACCATGGAGGCCGCGCCTCGCGGGAGGGTTTGGACGCGGGACGAACTCCTTGAGGAGTGGGGCGCCGAGGCGTAGGCTCGGGGCGATGGACTGGGTAATTGGTCCAGAGGTCCAGGAGTTTGGGGAAACGCTCGATCTCTCGGCGCGCTTCATGCTCTTGCGCTTGATTATTGCGACTGCCCACTCCGAATCGGACGATGACAGTCTGTGGTTTGATGACTTCGACGGTTGGCGAGTTGGAGTGGACGGGCGGTTCATGGTGTACCTCTTCCATGAGCTTCCGGGCCTCTGGGCAGCGGTTCACGCGCGATTTCTCAACACCTACTTTGACGCCGCATGGGACGACCAGGGCTGATGTCCCAGGTT
>CAMAUF010000173.1 GCA_945861295.1 bacterium
GACTGAAGTGGTACACCGCGTAGTAGCACTGGACGACCGCCCAGTTGTTGCTCAGGCGAACCAGCTCGTCGTCGAACTCATACGCGCCGGCCAGTCCCATGAGAAGTTCGGAGCCCCAGGCGTTAGCGAGGCTTCGACGAACTTGATCCTGGTCGGCACTCGGCTTCCGCGCGTCCCGCAGGCTTTTGAGAACCATTATTCGAGATCCAAGACTCCTGAACTTGTCGGCTTCTGGGCGTGGAAGCCATTTGGGTGCACCAAGCGCAAGGGTACGCACCGAACGAATATAGTTCTTGTGAGTGCGGAACGACTCTATCTCCCCAGACATGGCGAACCCCAGGCGCTCGGCTTCAGATAGCCATGCTACCGGTCGCGTTCGAACCGCGTCCGTCTCGCACCGGAAGCACTCAGTTTTGGGGCTTTGCCGACGGCAGCACCAAACCGGCACGGCGTACTGCGTCCTCGCAACCCCTGGGCCGTTGACGTCGTAGGTTATGACGCCGAACGCGTGTCGGCGCGTTGACCGCTGGCAAGGGCGCGAAACGTGGAGCGCGCGCCCTCCCCAGCATGCTGCCGCTTCCTTAGAACTCCATGATCGCGCGGCCGAAGATCTTGCCGCTGTGGAGGTCGTCTGTCGCCTGGTTGATGTCGTCGAGCTTGTAGCGCGACGTCACCAGCGCGTCGAGGTCGAGGTCGCCTTCGTGGTACCAGCGCAGGAACATCGGGAAGTCGCGGTCCGGACGGCAGGAGCCGCCGATGCTGCCGATGTACTTCTTCTCGCTAATCAGCAGGTCCATCGCGTTGAGCTCGACCGGCGTCGTCGGCACGCCGACGAGCACGGCCGTGCCGCCGGTACTGTGGCCGAGGACGCCGGGCCGCACCGCCGGCAGGATCTGCTCCATGGTCATGCGGACGCCAATGCAGTCGAACGCGAAGTCCACGCCCGCGACCGGCGCGCCCATCATATCCAGCTGGCCCGTCGTCGCCGTCGTGAGGGCCTTGATCGCGGCGATCGGGTCGCCGTTGCGCGCGTTGATCCCGTGGGTGGCGCCGAACTTCTTCGCGAAATCGAGCTTCGTGTCGTCGAGGTCGACAGCGATGATCGGATAGGCTTCGACGACCTTCGCGGCCGCGATCGCCGAAAGCCCAACGCCCCCGACACCGAAGACGACGACGCTCTGGCCCTTCTTTACGCCAGCGGTGTGATAGACCGCCCCAGAGCCGGTCATGACCGCGCAGCCGATGATCGAGGTCACGTCCATCTTGGTGTTGTTCGGGATGCGGACGACGTATTGCTCGTCGCAGATCGTGTTGTCAGCCCAGGTGAAGACGTTGTTCGTCTGCGCCTCGCGGCCGCCGCCGAGGTCGAGGACGATGTTGTCCGGGCGGCGGGTGATGCCGGGGTCACGCGGGACCCAGGTGACCATGACGGCGTCGCCTTCCTTGACGTGGCTGACTTCGCGGCCCTTGGCGATGACGATGCCGGTCGACTCGTGGCCGAGCACCTGGTTGACGCCGCCTCGCGGCCGGTGCATCTGGTGGAGCTGCGAATGGCAGACGCCGCCGGCGAATTGCTTGACGACGACCTGGTGCGGACCCGGGTCCGGCAGCTTGAGCTCGACGATTTGCAGTGGGCCGGGCTCCCCGGGGACGACGACGACACGGGCTGGCGTGGGCATGAGTTCCTCCTTGGTTTGGGGTGAACTATACGCTACGGACGCGTTCCGGGGTTGCCCGGAAGCAGACTCGCCGCAGGCTACTCACGGTTCGCGAATCCGCTACGATCGGACGATGACCGAGCCGCCGACCACCGGGATGGCCGACACGCAGGTCGGCGACCGCGCCGTCGCTTTGCTCCGAGGCCTCGAAGCGCTGCGCACGGACGAGCCAGAGATCCCCCGTTGGCACGACCGCCTGCGCGCGCGCGCTATCGATGTGGGGTGCGAACTCGCGGCCTGCATGCTGGTTCTGGACATCGGAGGGTTGGTCGTCCTCCTTGCATTTCCACACGAGGACGACGATTTCTGGAAGTATGACCCCGGTGCGCCCGAAATAGCCGTGTCGCTGGCCTTCGCGTTCGCTTGTGTCGCAGCGGTCATGATCAACGAGGCAGGCTTCGCCGGGCGCCACGGCACGCAGACCGTCGGCCTCCGACTGACGGGCATCGTCGTCGTGCGGGAAGATGGCGACCCCGCCAGCAAGGGGGTGATGTTCGGGCGGTTCGCCGCCTGGTTGGTGGCGCTGCTCGCGGGGTTTGGCCTGGCTGTCCTGGCAGCCGCGTGGCTTCCGCTGGCCCTCTCGTTTCTCGTGCAGGTTGCCCTGTTGGCAGGCACGTTGTGGGCGTTTATCGGGCGCGACGGGCGCGCGCTCCATGACCGCCTGTTCGGGGTGCGCCTGATCCGGCATCGGTGAGCCTCCGGTCCCACGGCAGGCCACGAGGCGCCCTAGCCGGCCGCCAGCGCCTCGGTAACCGCACGGCCAGCGGTCGCCGGAGGAAGCGGCGTCCCATCGGCGATGTACACGGCCACAACCTCGTCGACGATCTCGCAGAGCTCGGCGAACACGGCGCGTTCGTCGTCACCATGGCAGCCGCCGTAGAGGAGGCCGGGCGCGCTGCCGACGTAACAGCCGTCTTCATCGGACCATTCAACGACCTTGAGATAGCGGTTGGTTTGCTTCATCTTCGCCTCGACGCTTCAATCGCGAGCCGGACGGCTCGTATCTGATACGGCTTCGCATCGGCGCCCCGTTCGCCAGAGATCGTCACCGGGCTCGTCACCCGTGGGTGAGCGTAGTTTCGATGGCTTCCTCGTCCCCCGCGATTCCTGAAGCCAGCGTCCTCAAGTTCGGCAATCAGGTCGCGAATGGCTGGCGGCATGAGCGCATTCCGATCGAAGCAGGCGTAAGTATAACAGACGGCGAACTCCGGCCCCGGCCCGGCGTCCGCTGACGCTGAATATTTGGGGACAGCGACGCCAGCCGTGCATCGTTGCCAAGATTCGGGCACACTGCCGCCATGAGCAACGACGTCATCCGCTACCGCCAAGAAGGCCTATCGGCTTTCTCACCCTCAACCGCCCCGAACGCCTCAACGCGATCAACCACGAGATGCTGCGCGCGCTCAAGGGCTTCTTCGTCGAGCGCCACCGTGATTTCGCCTGCCGCGTCATCATCGTCACGGGCGAAGGGCGTGGCTTTTGCGCCGGGCTCGACCTCAAGGCCGACGGCGAGCAGGATGCCTGGGTCGAAGGAGTCGGCCCCGTCCAGAACGTGTACACCTTCCAAGAGGACATCGCCGATCTGGTGATCCAGATGCGGCGCTGCCCGCAGCCGATCATCGCGGCGGTCAACGGCCCCGCGACCGGCGGCGGCCTCTCGATCGCGATCGCCAGCGATATGCGCTACGCGACTTCGACCGCCGTCTTCGCCTGCTCCTATATCAACCTCGGGCTCAGCGGTTGCGATGTGGGGAGCTCGTACCATTTGCCGAAGCTGATTGGCGCCAGTCACTCGGCCGACATGATCTACTCCGGCCGCCTCGTGCCGGCGGACGAGGCCCACCGGATCGGGCTCGTCAACAAACTGGTCGAGCCGGCGGAGCTGTTGTCGACGGCCGTGGCGACGGCGAACCTTTGGTGCCGCCGTTCGAGCCCGATGGGCCTGCGCCTGAGCAAGGAGGCGCTGAACGAAACCGTGACGGGCATCTCGATGGAGAATGCCCTCAAGATCGAGAACCGCAACCAGATCCTGGCGAGCCAAACGGCCGACGCGGTCGAATCGAAGGCGGCCTGGTTCGAAAAGCGCGACCCAGTTTGGCGCGACGCGTAGCCGTGGCCCTCAGGCCGAGACGAGCGCCGCTTGCGGCTCAGGCATCGTTTCACCGTCCCGCACGGCGAACTCGACCCAGCCCTCCATGGCGTCCCGAAGCATCGCCAGTGGCTCTTAAACAGTCTCGCCCGCCGTGAAGCAGCCGCGGAGTTATGGCGCCTCGGCGAGATACCTATCACGCTGATTCCCTTCGCTCACGATGCGGTACGGGCATGAGACGCTGGCTCGAACCTGGCGGTCGATGTCCTGGTCAGTCATTCAGTTCCGGCTCAGCGAGTCGAAGCAGCTGATGGAGGTAGGCCGCTGCCGTTTCGCGACATCTCTTGCTCCGCGGGTCTACAATCTGACGCATCTCCCTGGAGGGCGCGATTATGAGGAGCTTCACAGCGATCGTGGAGCGGGACGCGAAGACGGGCCTGTTAGTGGGCTGGGTGCCGGGATTCGCTGGCGCGCATAGTCAAGGAGAAACGCTCGATGAACTCCGCGGCAACCTCTTAGAAGTTATCGAGATGCTGTTGGAAGACGGAGAACCCGTTTTCCAAGCAGAGTACATAGGGACGGAATCCGTGGATGTAGCTTGAGGGACGTGCCAGTCCTCCGGCCGCGTGAGGTGGAGGCGTTGCTCCACCGCCTGGGCTTTGCGTGGGTTCGCCAGCGCGGCTCGCATCGCCAGTATCGGCACGCCGACGGGCGCGGCACGACCGTGGCATTTCACCAGGGCCGCGATATTTCACCGACCATGCTCCGCCAAATTGCCCGAGAAATCCGACTGTCGGTCGAGGAGTTTCTCTCAGCGTAGCGCCCACGAAAGCGTGCTTTTGGAACGGGCGGAGTTGATGGCGACGGGCATGGGTGGAGAGAGAAAGAAGCCGTATAAGGGAGGGCGCCAGCCGGTTTGGTGGGGGCGCGCTTGTCCGGCGCGGCGGCGGCCCCTACGCTCGCGGCAATGAACGCACCATCTCGGGTCATCTACCTTCCGCCCGGCGTCATGCCGCCAACGCCCGCCGTCCCGCAGCCAGTGCCGATGCCGGGCGTACCGTTCGACCGTGTCTTTTTCGAACAGGTCCTGCCGGGCGCCGTTCAGGCGTTTTTCGCGCAGACAAAGTGCGCGCAGCCGGTCGTCGAGGTGCTGACGGTAGACGGGGCGACGCATTACGTCCGCGGCATCTCTGGCCTCTCCGATGCGTGGGTTGCGCTGCACACGAATGTCCCGGAGCACGAACAGGACATCGAGGTGTTCATCCCGTACCAAACGATCTTCCGCGTGGCCGTCCATCCCTGCGACGACGAGAAGCGCCGCCTGGGCTTCGTCATTCAGCCAGCTAAGCAAGCGGTCGAGCCCAAGGCCGAGCGGGCCGTCCCCGAAGCTGTCGGTGGTGAGGCTCCGGAGCTGGTGGAGGCGGTGTCGCAAAAAACATGAGCACGTGCTCATGTTTGCTCATGTTGTGGGCCGATCCGCTGGGAGCGAAGCGGGAGCGGTGGCGGGCGAGCTTGCGGGGCATTCTGGGATCGTGGCGTACGCGGGCGGCGATGGTGGAGGGGGAGGTGTCAGCGGGCACTTTCATGCCCGCTCGGGCCGCCTCCGGTGTTGTCTTCCTGAGATCCTCGCCGGAGAGCAGGGGCCTCCAGGTGCGCGACGTCGTCGCGCTCCACCGGGTCGCGGAACCCCGTAATCGCGAGGGCCAAGGCGGCGGCCGCCTCAGCGCGTCGTGCGAGCTGCTGAAGCCTGACCCCCGTGTTGCCGAGCGCCTTCGCGACCCGCTCC
>CAMAUF010000174.1 GCA_945861295.1 bacterium
GTACGGCTCCGGGTCATCGCGAGACTGGGCGGCGAAGGGCCCGTTCCTCCTCGGCGTCCGCGCCGTTATCGCGGAGAGCTACGAGCGTATTCACCGCAGCAACCTCGTCGGCATGGGCATCCTGCCCTTGCAGTACCTGCCGGGCGAGACGCGTGAATCGCTCGGACTCAGCGGCCACGAGGTGTACGGGATCGCGGGCGTGGCTGACGATCTCCGTCCCCACAAGAAGCTGACGGTCACGGCGACAGACGCGAGCGGCGCGTCCAAGACGTTCGAGGCCATCTGCCGGATCGATACGCCGGTTGAGCTGGACTACTACCGGAACGGCGGCATCCTCCAGTACGTGCTCCGTCAGTTGGTGGCGAATTAGCATGGCGGCGACGGCCATCGGCGGAGCGGACGATCCCATCGAAACGGCTATTCGCCGGGCCGGGATCAAGCCGGTCCGGCGATGGCCGCCAATTTCACGCATCCCGAGTGGGCAATGACAGCGACTGAGTTTCGCGCCTTTTGGCGTGCGCCTCGGCTGTGCGCGGTCGGGACGGTTGGGCCCAGCGGCCGGCCGCACGCCGCGCCCGTCGAGGTCTCGCTGCTGGGCGACCGCTTCGGGATCCCGACCTTCGCCGAGGCGGTGCGGCTTCGCGATCTTCGGGCGAACCCGTGGCTCTCGCTCACGACCTGGGACGACGCTTATCACGCGGCCATCGTCTATGGGCGCGCCGAGTTCAGCGAGGCTTCAGGCGGTGGAATGGTCTCGGTCGAGGTGAGGCCATCGCGAATTTACGCGATCCGGGCGCCCGCTTGGCACAGCGCCGGACGGCGAACGTTGGGGTGAGTTGAGGGTTCGGGCCCACTCGCGTTATGCGACGCTATCGAGCAGGCGGACGATCGTGCCGGTCTCTTCCGACCGCAACCGGGCACGGTCAGTCAGAGACTTCCCGGCAACGGCGGCCCGCGTCCTCGCTCCCCCGCGGGCCAGCAGGCCGGATCGCTCAATCGCGCGGTCGACATCCTCAAGGTCAATAGTCCGCGAAACTTCGACGGCGAGGAACATCTCCTCCCTCGCATCCGTACGAGAGAGGCCGCGGATGACCAGGTCAAGCTGGCGGAGGCGACGCAATTCTAGCGCGGTGTACCCGCCCGCCTCCTCGGTCTCTTCGAAGCCGGGTACTTCGTCGAGCGCGACCACGCGAGGCTTCCGGAGCCACTCGCCAAAGAGCGAAGGGGCTTTGCGGTCCATCAGGACACACAGCCATATCTCGGCCATCTCGGCCACCTCGGCTAGCTGATCGGCGAGAGCGGTGGGAAGCATGCCCCCAAGAGTAGCGGATCGAACGAGCGCCGACAGACCCACGGTCGCCCGCGTTGCGCGCTTTAGCGGCTGGCATCTCCTCTCCCCATCAGCGCGTCCCGAAAAGGCCGCCGCGCCGCGCCGATACTCACGAGGCCACCTACGGCAAACTCCGTGTGATCCGTTCCTCATCGAACTCCAGGCCGAGGCCCGGACGGTCGCTGAGCACGATCTCGCCAGCCTCCACGCGGGGCGTCTCCTTCCATAGCGGAAACGTCCAGGGGACGTGCTCGACCGTGAGGCCGTTCGAGATGCCGCACATCGCGTGCGCGAACAGTTCCGTCGCGAGATGGCTGACGACCGGAATGGTGAACGCCTCCGCCAGATGCGCGGCCTTGAGGAACTGCGTGAAGCCGCCGACGCGAAAGAGGTCGATCATCGCGATGTCGAGCGATTGGGCCTCGAGCATGTGCCGGAAGGGCGTGATCCCGTAGTGGTACTCCCCCGTGCAGACGGGGACATCGAGCGCCGCGGCGATCCGGGCCATGCCGGAATAGTCCTGATGGTGCACGGGGTCTTCGAGCCAGGACAGGTTGTGCTCTTGGAACTTGCGGCCCATTTTCGTGGCCTGGTGCACGTTCCAGAGTTGATTGATGTCGATCATGATGTCGATGTCTGGGCCGACCGTTTCGCGGAGGACTCGCAGGCGTTCCAGTTCGCTCGCTTCCGATGCGCCCGCTGTGCCGCAGCGAAGTTTCATGGAAGTGAAGCCGTTCTCGACCAGCTTGGGCGCCCATTCGACCAGTTCGGCGAGGCTGTAGTGACGCCAAAGGTGGCCGCTGCCGTACGCCTTCACGCGTCCCCGTTCGCCGCCAAGCAGCTTCCAGCAGGGCAGGCCGAGCGCCTTGCCCTTGATGTCCCAAAGCGCGACATCGATGGCAGCGGCGGCGCGCGTCACGAGGCCGCCGGGTGCGCCACCACCGTTGGCGGTCCGCAAGCGGTTGCCGATGGCCTCCGTATCGAAAGGGTCGCGGCCGATGATCTGCGTACAAAGCGCATCGAGCGTGGCTTTGAGGGCGGCGGTGAGCGATCCCGCATAACCGGCGTAGCCCGCGAAACTGACGCCCGTCAGGCCGTCGCTCGTGTGCACCTCGAGGGTGACGAACTCGGTGTTCACCTGCCCAGGGATTTCGCCCAGGGGGCCGCGCTCGCCCGGGAGCTTGACCACGCGCGTGCGAAAGCCGCTAACCTTCATGGCTCACTCCCCCTTACTGGCACGGTAGGCGGCCACCGCCGCGCCGTGCTGCGCGATGATCGGCAGGACCGTGGCGGCGTCGGCGGACGGCAGCCCCCAAATGGCGCGATCGACGCCCGCTTGCGCCCACTTCTCGATGCCCTCGGGGTCGGCCGGGACGCCGAAGACGCTGACTTCCGGGTCCGGGCGGCCGGTCTCCCAGGCCAGGCGGCGCATCTCGGCGATCGTCGCCGCCATCGCTTCGAACGGCAGTTGGCCCGCGATCGGCATCCAGCCATCGCCGTAGCCGACGACGCGCCTGACGATGTTCGGCCCGGCCCCGCCGATGATCACCTTGGGGTGCGGGCGCTGGACCGGCTTCGGGTA
Organism: bacterium; assembly: GCA_945861295.1. Taxonomy (GTDB): domain Bacteria; phylum Chloroflexota; class Dehalococcoidia; order Tepidiformales; family Tepidiformaceae; genus CAMAUF01. The sequence continues at coordinate 2,913 of CAMAUF010000174.1, forward strand.
CGACCAAACCGGCCCGAAGGCGAGCGTCTCACCCTCGTAGTCGGCTTCGTCCTGCGTCCACAGGACTTTCAGGGCCTCGACGCGTTCACGCATGACCTTGAAGCGATGCTCCGGGTCTGTGCCGTGGTTGCGCATCTCGGGCTCGTTCCAGCCGGCGCCGACGCCGAGGATGACGCGGCCGTTCGAGATCACGTCGAGGGTCGCGACCTCTTTCGCCAGGGTCAGCGGGTCGCGCTGGATGATCAGGCAGACACCGGTGCCGAGCATGATCGTCTTGGTGACGGATGCGGCGGCGGCGAGCGAGATGAACGGGTCCATCAGGCACTTGTAGTCGCGCGGCACGCTGCCATCGCCCATCGGGAAGATCGTCTCCGTCGGGATGTGGGTGTGTTCGGGGAACCAGATCGATTCGAGGCCGGCATCCTCGGCCGCCTTGGCGGCCTCAGCGGGAGGGATCGAGTAATCCGTAACGAACAGGCTGACTCCGAACTTCATGGCGGCGCCTCCGGGGTGATGGCGGGAGTGTACGCTATGCGGGGCGGCGTCTCGCGCTCGGGCGGGCGGCCTCGGGCGGCGCGCCGTCCGATCGCCAGCGGAAACGCGCACGAGCGGTTGTAGGGGACCGTCTTGAAAACGGTCACGGGCTTATCCCCCTCCTTGGGTTCGAATCCCACTCTCTCCGCCAACAACGCCGAAGTTCGTACCTTCGAAGCGGGTCCCGCCCGCGCTCAGGCGTCGGTGGGGTTCTCGGCCTGCGTCGAAGCATTGCTGGGCCGTGGCACCGCGTTCCGCGCCACGTTGACGGACTGCGTGCGGTAGAATCCGGGCGGCTAGCTGTGCCAGCGGGAGTGTGACGTGGACGACGACGACCTTTACGAAGTGTTGCAGGTCTCACCGAGGGCCGAGCCCGAAGTCATTGAGAGCGCCTACCGCCGGTTGTCCCGCAAGCACCATCCGGACGTCAACGGCGACTCCGGCGCGGCATACCAGCAGCAACGGCTGAACGCCGCATACGCGATTCTTAGCGACCCAACTCGCCGCCGCGACTACGACCGACAGCGAGACACAAGCGGAGCCGCCGGCGACGCCGGGCCGGGCGCTGATGCCGACGCCAGCGTACGGCGCACGGGCACGGCGTTTCAGCGCCCGATTGCGCAGCGTCGCGAACGCCCGAATTGGCTCCTTCCCATCGGAGGACTGTTGTTGGTGGCCGCCCTGACGGCGACTGGAGGGTTCGCGTGGCAGGCGAGCAGGTCACGAGATGAACGTCCGTCGCGTAGCGTGGCCGTCGAGTCCGCGACGGCCGATGCCACAGCGGTGGTGACGGGAGCGGAGAACAACAGTGCACCCGTGGTGGGGGCACCCAGTCCGACCACTCGGAGCGCCGAGCGTTTGCTGGCGCAGACTGGGACGGTGCTCGTCCTCGACGCTGGGGCGACGAAGTTCGGGCCAGAAGCGGCCGCTGAGCCGTTCCCGTACTGCTGCGCGTGCGGCGAGCGCCGCTTCACGTGGACGGTCACCGAACCGACCAACGCGCGACCGGGCTCGCTCGAAGTTCTCGGTTCCCGCGCCAGCGAATGGACCATCTCCACTGAGAACACCGGCGAAGGAGCCGTCGGGCTGTGCTCGAATTGGAGTTTCCGGAACCGAACGGGGGATCGCCTGATTGTGGATATCAAGCTTGCCGTGGTCGTAGCGGAGAACGCGACCCCTCTGCGCTAGGTGCCTGTGTTGGTGCCGGGCGGCAGCCCTTCGGGTACAATCGATGACGAAGCCGGGTGGCGGTTCGCTACCGCCCGTCGCAAGTCCTAGGGCCGCATCGCTGGGAGCCCGGCTTAACGCTTATGCGGAGGCGGGCCATGCCCCTTGTTGCGACTCGCGACACGGAATGTCCGAAGTGCCACGGCAACCAGTTTGCGACGTTCGACTGCCGGATAAACCACACACCTTGCAGTTGCTTTGGCGCCGATGGAGTGCGCCGCGCGGGGGAGCGTCAGTGCTGGGAACTTCTCGCGGAGCCCTATGCGGTGCTAATGGACGCAGCGAGACGCCCCTCTCACCTCTGTCTTGAGATGATGGTCAAGTCGGTAGTGGACTGGTCTTCCGGTCGACTCGGGGCGAAACATTGCGCATGGCCAGCTCGGGTTGGCGATGAGATGCCCCAGGCGAAGCTTCTCCGAACCGCATTCGGCGTAAATGACGGAGAAGAGGACCGTGAGGTTGTCCGGTGGGCGCCGCTTCGAGGCGCCACTGAGGCCGGCCTTGCGCTCGCCTTCGACCTTGGGGCGACGCGGATTGAGCTATTCGGGCTGGTGGACTATCGATGGGTGGACCGTCCCGGTAAGCGATTCGGATTAGTGATTGAGTGCGCATTCTGGGAGCAGTACGCCAACGGGGCGCGACTGATGCCTTGGGTCGAGCACGAAGTCGTCGTCTGGCGTGAGCTTCAGGCGACTGTGAGCGGACCGTACTCGCGCGAAGCGTTCGAAGTGGTTCGGACAGCCCACGAGTGGTGGGCCAAGACGCTTCAGGGCAAGACGGTGACTGGACTGCGCGGAAGACGCCGGACGTATCCTACCAAATCGAGCCTGGTAGATGCAGTCGGTCCCGTAGTACGCGAGCTTCATGACTCAGGGCGTTATCCTTCGCAGGACGCCGTGGCGGATCGGAT
>CAMAUF010000175.1 GCA_945861295.1 bacterium
GGAAACAGGCCGGAAAGCCTGTCTTGAACAGCGCCCTAGGCAAGTTCCCTGGGGCCGTCTTCATGCAAGCAGCTTCGCGACCTGCCGAACTGTCTCAGTTGGGCCAGTCTGATTCAAGCGCCGAACAGGGAGGGTAACAGAGGAGACCCAACTGTCAACGATCCGCAGCTTTTCCGCGGGCCGGTCTGCCAACCTCGTCGCCTTCGAGGCCGTGCCCCCCAAGGTCGGCTCGTCCTTGGCCATACTAGCCCACAGCGGCGCTGGTGGCTTGCGAGGCCCCTCGTCTCCCCGCGTTACCGGTCGCCGGCAACCTGGTGGGCGCGTCCGGGGCCGTGTCGGCTCGCCCGAAGGGGCCAGAAAGCGGATTCATTCGCAGTCCGGGCCGTTCCAATTCCTCGAAATCTCCGCCAAGATTGCCTGGCCGCGCCCTCCATGACACTATACGCACGCTGGCGGCCGGCCAGAGGATCGGGATGCCGTGACTTCAGCTATCGGTTCCGACGCGCCCACGACCGTGTGCCCCTACCTGGGCCTCATCGACAACGCCGATTCCCATGCGAACTACGCCACCGACGCCCATCGGTGCTATCGCCTCGATAACCCGACGCGGATCGCCGCCGGGCACCAAGAGACGTATTGCCTCGGCGCCAACCACACCACGTGCCCTGTCTACAAAGGCGAAGGCACGACACCAGCGCGGCCGGCGGCCGGCGCCGGGCGGACGCGTCCTCCGGCCACCACCGAAGCCGAGTCGCAGCCGCAGCCCCGCGGCAGGACGCCAACGCCACGCCCCTCGCCAGACCGGCCCCTCAAGCAGGGTTCCATCGGGCCCCGCGCGGGCGGCCTCAGCATGCCGGTCGCAACGGTCGGCTTCTTCGCTCTCGCCGTCGTCCTGATCTTGCTCGCGGTGTGGATTTCGACCGTGGTCGGCGGAGGGGGAGACGACACGCCAGTCTCGCCAGGCGACGCAACCGCTACCGCCGCCCGCGGGCGCACTCCCACGCCCGGCACAACGACCGCACCAACGCAATCGGGCACCGCCACGGCGACGCCGAACGCCGCCACGCGGACGGCCATCGGTTCCAGCACCGCCACCACCACCGGGACGGCTCGCGCGACCACGACCGCCACGCCGGTCGGCGCCGGCAATACGTATACCGTCAAGGCGGGTGACTTCTGTGGCACCATCGCCGATGACCACAACATCACGGTGGATCAGTTGCTCCTGCTCAACCCCAACATCGACGCGGATTGCAGCAACCTTCAGGTCGGGCAAGTCGTCAAAGTTAAGTAGCCGCAAAACGCGCTCGGCTCGGCGCCGGCCAACCCCCGGCTCACCTACCCGCGGGTTGGTCCTCCGCTTCGCCCGTCCAAAGCGCGCGCCGGCAATCCGGCCTCGTCGTGGTGCGCGGCGACCCAGGCGACCCGCGCCGCCCAATGACCCGCGTCACTGGCCCAGTCACGTTCCCGTTCGTCAAGCCATTTCCAGTCGGCCCAGCAGAGCAACGCCAGGTCGAGGTCCCGCCGGGCGAGACGCCGTATCTCGGCCATGACCGGCGTCCGCGCCCGTTTCCGCTTCTCAAACTTGTCGGCCAGGAGGATGACCTTGCCGATCAGTGGCATCTCCGGCGCCCCGACCGAATGTTTGGCGACGGCGTCGATGACGTCCTGGTCCGTGACCCCGAAGCGGTCGTGCAGGACGACCGCCGCGATCGGCCCGTGCAGCAGTACCGGGAGCAACTTATCCGCGACGGAGACGGTCAGCCCAACCTCCCGCGCCAGGGCGACCTGGCCTTCCGCCGGAAACGAGCGAAAGAGGTCGTGGCCCCAAACCGCCAGTTCGACGCGCGCCCGGTCCAGGTCCCAAATGGCGGCGAGTTCCAGGGCCTCGACGAGCACCCGCTGGACATGGGCTATCAAGCCGGTTGGGCGCGTCTCAAGTTCGGCCCGGACAGCGACGATCTGCGCCGCGATCGTCTCGCTGCTCACCCCTCCGGGCCTAGTGGCCGCCCGCCAAGCAGATGCAAGTGCAGGTGGTCGATCGTCATTCCAGCAGCCTCGCCGACGTTGAACGCGAGCCGGTAGCCGCGCTCGTCGACGCCGGCCGCGCGCCCGGCCCCCGCCGCAAGAGCGAACAGCGCGGCGAGCATCGCGCCGTCGGCGGCCGTCAGAAGCCGGGCATCCGCGATGTGCTGGTTCGGGATAATCAGCAGATGGACAGGCGCCCGAGGATGGATGTCCCGGATCGCGAAGGCGAGGTCATTCGCTGCAAACCGCTCGACCGGGATCTCGCCGGAAGCCATCCGGCAGAAGAGGCACATTTCCGCGGTCACGGCATCATCCTTCCATCAGAAATCCTACGCGAACAGCACATGTTGCGTGAGGAAACGTTCGACGGCCGCGTAGAAATGCTCGATTGTCTCGCTCTTGCGCCAGCCATGGCCCTCGCCTTCGTAGACGTGGTACTCATGCGGGACGCCGTTCGCCCGCAGCCTCGCCACGATCGCGTCCGACTGGGCACGCGGCACGACGCGGTCGATGTCGCCTTGAAACACGGCCAGCGGGTCGCGGATGCGATCGGCGTGGAAGACTGGCGAGCGCTGCCGGTACAGCGCCGCCGCCTGCGGCAGGGGGCCAATCAGGCTATCGAGGTAGTGCTGCTCGAACTTGTGCGTGTCGGTCGCGAGCGTGAACTGGTTCGAGACGCCGAAAAGACAGAGACCGGCCTTCCAGAACCCGGGGTATTCGATCATCGACTGCAAAACAGTGAATCCGCCAGCGCTGCCGCCCATGACGACCAGGCGCGTCTTGTCGGCGAGGCCTCGCTGGGCCATCGCCTCCGCCCCTTCAACGGCGTCACGCACATCGTAAACACCCCAGTTGCCGCGCAGCTTGAGCATGTACTCCCGGCCGTACCCGGTGCTGCCGCGGTAGTTCGGGCAGAGGACAGCATAGCCACGGGTGGCGAAGAACTGGGCCTGCGCGTTCCACGAGGCGAGGACTTGGCTCGTCGGACCGCCGTGCACGATCACGATCAGCGGCGGCGCCGTCCCTTCCGGGGCTGCGAAGCCTTCACTGGCGGGCGCGAAATAGAGGCCGTGGGCCGTGCCGCCGTCCGTCGGCGAATTCCACTCGACCGCCTCCGGGCGCGAGAGTGCGGCGCGAGACACGATCTCCGAATCGGAGCGCTTGCGGACGCTCCACGCGCTCCCGGGAGCGTCGTAGACCACAACCCGGGCAGGCTGGTCTCCCGCGGATGCGACACAGGCCACGAGATCGCGCGTGGGCGCGACCGCGAGATCGCTCATCGCCCTGTACTCCCCGCCTGCTTCGACAGAATCCGCGGCAGCCCCCGCGAAGAGCAGGCCGGAGAAGCCGGCGACGCTCTTGATGGCCGCGACCGGCCCCGACGGCAGCTCGCCGATTCGGCGCATGCCATGGCCCCAAGCGGGCTCGCCAAACTCGCCGCCCAGCGGCGAGACCCGTTCGCGCCGGCCGGACTCGAGGTCGATACGCCAGATCGTGCCGAAGCCGCCCGTTTCGCTGGCCGGGCCATCGGCGACGACGAGGATCGATGTCCCATCGTGGCTGAAGTGCGGCTGGTAGATCGACTCTTCAGATTCGTTACCGGCGAGGACGCGCTTGGCGCCCGCAACCGGCCCATTCGGCCCGAACGAGACCGCCGCAACAGCGAGGCGGCTCCTGTCCCAGGGCATATCCGGATGGCCCCATTCGACCCAGGCGAGCCTGCTCGCATCGGGCGACCAAGCCGGCTGCATGTAAAAGTCGCAGCCCTCGATCAGCTTCCGCGGCCAGAGAGAACCGTCGCTCGGCGCGACGGCGATGCAGTCCACGTCGTCCGCGCTGTGGATGTACGCCACCCAGCGGCCATCCGGCGAGACGACGGGCGTCGACGCGGCGCCAAAGGCCGGCGTGACGGGCCGGGCCGCCCCGCCGGCGAGCTCCTGACGGTAGATCCGTTGGCTTGTCTGTTCGACGAAGTAGGCGGCGCCGTGAGAAAGCGTGAAATCGCCGCCGCCATAGCCCACGAAGGCTCGCACCGACATGCCGCCGGGCGTGAGGTCGCGCGTGGCGCCGCCGTCCGCGTCCTGGACCACGATGACGCCGCGGTCGGAACGCCCTTCGAGCCACCCCAGCGTCTTGCCGTCGCTATCCCAACACACGCCGCCAAGCCGCAGCGACGCGGCGAGGCTTTTCGGCGTAAGGGGGCTCGGCCAGAGGCCGTACATCCGGGTTGTGGTCATGGCTGGCGCCCTCCGTGGTCGCCCCGTACTCGATTTGACGGGCCAGGCTACCGCTTGCGCGCGATGACGTCGCGGGCGGCTTGGGCCACGCGTTCGGGCGTAAGCCTGAAGTAGCCCAAGAGTTCGTCCCACTTGCCGCTCGTGCCGTAGCGATCGACGCCCACGAACGCAACGGGGACGGGCGCCGTCTCCGCCAGTAGCCGGGCGACGGCGCCGCCCAGGCCGCCCGTCGTCTGGTGCTCTTCCGCGGTAACGATCGCGCCCGTTTCGCGCGCCGCCGCGATCACGGCTTCCCGATCGAGCGGCTTGATCGTCGCCATGTTGAGGACGCGCGCCGAGATGCCATCGTGCGCGAGCGCGTCCGCCGCCTTGAGGGCAACGCCGACGAGGATGCCACAAGCGATGATCGTCACGTCGGCCCCAGCGCGAAGCAAGTCGGCCTTGCCGATCTCGAAGCGATACTCGGGCGTATAGATACCGTCGACTTTCGGCCGCCCGGTGCGGACGTAGGCCGGCCGCATCGTCCGCCCAACCGCGACGATAGCCTGCTTCGCTTCTTCAAAGTCGGCCGGCACCACGACGTCGAACGGGATCAGCGAGGTAGCGAGCGAAAGGTCTTCGATCGCCTGCGCGCTCATGCCATCCTCGCCGACTGTGACACCGCCGTGGCTGGCGACACACTTCACGTTCAGGCCGCCCTTGGGCTGCGCGACCGAGGTCCGTAGCTGGTCGAAGCAGCGGCCCGGCAGGAACGAAGCGAAGCTCGCAATGAAGGCCGTCTTGCCGGCCGCTGCCAGCCCAGCCGCGATGCCGACCATGTTCTGTTCGGCCACGCCCACGCTTTTCCAGCGTGCCGGGTACTTGTCGCCAAACTTGTAACCCATCGTCGACGCCGACAGGTCCGCGTCCAGCGCGAACACGTCCACACCCGCTTCGACGAGCTGGATGAGCGCGAGCGGATAGGCGTCGCGCGTGGCCCCGCTGACTGGCGTCTCGCTCATAGCCCCCCCGCGATCTGGGCCAGGGCCTGTTCCAGTTGGGCATCGGTCGGCGCCTTGCCGTGGAAGCTCGGGTTGTTCTCCATGAAGCCGACACCTTTGCCTTTGACGGTCTGCGCGACGACGCATCGTGGCCGCGGGTCGAAGCGCTCGGCTTGCGCGAGGGCGGCATCGACGGCCGCCATGTCGTGCCCGTCGCACTCGATCACCTTCCAGCCGAAGCCGCGAAACATCGCCGCCGGGTCGGTCCTCATGATGTCCTCGGCGAAGCCGTCGTTCTG
>CAMAUF010000176.1 GCA_945861295.1 bacterium
CGCAGCTCGGCCTCGGCCTGGGGCGATCTCGTCACCGGCGTCGCCTTCGTCGCCCTTGCCGGCAAGCTGGACGGCTCGGGCGCGCCCGCCTTCCTGCTTGCCACCGTCGCCAGCGCGCTCGGCTTCATCGCCGTCCGGGTGATTTACCACAGCGCTACGTTCTGGCTGGGAAGGGTCGAGACGCTGGCGTCGATGCTCTCGGAGTTCACGCTCACGTTCAGCCTGTATCCGCGGCCGATCTTCGCGGGCGGCGTGCGAGTCCTGCTGTTCACGGCGATTCCGGCTGGGCTCGTCGGCTGGTTCCCCGGCGACGCGGTCCGCGAGCCAGGCTTAGGGACGCTCGCGCTGGCTTGCGGCGGAGCGGCTGGCCTGGTCGCGCTCGCCGTTCTCGTGTTCAACGCTGGGCTGCGCCGGTACGAGTCGGGAAGCCGGTTCGGGACCCAGGGGTAGGAGGGCCGTTGACGGCTACGGATCGAGGGCGTCGGCCCGTATCCAGCCTTCGGCGCCGCTGGCGTGCGCTTCGACCGCGATCCAGGCGCCCGTCGCGCCCAGCGTGCCGCCGCCCGAGCTGGGCCGGACAAGCGAGCCATCGATGACACAATCACGGCTGGGCGACGTGTCGCTAGCGGTCTCGCGAATGGGGACACAGCCGCGTCCGCCGGCATCGCGCACCGGCCGCCACCCACCCTGGAGCACGGCTCTGAGAATTAGGCCGTCGCCCGTGACCCCCGGCGGGAGCAGCACCGGAGCAGCGCGCCCCGCCGCCGTGTCGATCAGGATCGTGAAAAGCGGGCCGTAGGGGAGCCGCGACTCGGGTATCCGGATCGCCGTCGCCCAGATCGCGGGCTTGCCGCGGAAGCGCCAGCCCGTGTACGGGCTGGCGGAGGTGGCCAACGACCAGCCTTGGTCAAACACAAAGGCCCGCGTCACCCGTTCCAAGTCTCCGGACTTCGGGCCGCCCTCGACAATTTCGAGGCCCGTGGGCGAGACGGCGGCGCTTTCCGGCCCGCCGAGCGCGTGGCGTGCCGCTGGCTTCTCTCCCGCCTCCCCGCCCGGCAGCCAGACGAGCTCGCCCGGAGCCGCCTCCGGGAGCTGCACGAGCGCGCGACCGCTCGCGGCCGCATACAGGAAGATGCGTTGGCTGCGCTCGACCACGGTCGTCCACATGATGCCGCCGTCGGTCGAGAGCTGAAGCATGGTCGCGGAAGGGCCCGTGGCGTCACAATTGGCCGCGCAGGTGATGGCGGCCAGAGTTGCCCCGCTGATGCTCGCCTCCAGCTCAAAGATCTCTCCGAATAACCCGCCAAGCAGGACCTTGGTCCCGGCTGAACCCTCGCGTGCGCTCCAACGCACGACCTCGGAGCCCTGCCGCGAACGACGCAGTCCGAAGATGACAACATCGCTCGGCGCCTCGATTGGCTCGCCAAGGGCCATCGACGCCGGCCGCCCCGCAAGGGCGCCGCTCGCCTGGAAGGCGCTGGGGTCGCCGCCGAGCGCCAGCAGCGCATACGCCGGGCGCAGTTCGCCGCGAATGTCGGCTAAGGCTGGAAGCCCGGGCGAACCGGGCACGAAGACGACGACGCGAGTCGCCGTTTTCACGGCAGCGTTGGGCGCGCCCTCGGCCGCGACCGTCGCCGCTCCAGGCAAGGGCCGTCGTTCCTGTGAGTTCCTGAGCGAGAGGCCAACGACGATCCCCGCGGCCGCCGCCGCCGCGAGAATCGTCGCCGCGACGACCGCAAATGCGGGCCGGGCGCGCCGTGGAGCTACGGCCGGCGGCGCCGTCGCGGGCGGCCGCAGCTCCACGGTGACGAAGTCCGGGTGGACCGGAAGAGCCGGCGACGACGGAGCGCGGAACCCGGCGCTGTCGCGGAGGTCGCTGCGGCTGGCCGCGCCTAACTTCCGCGTAAGCCGGTCGACGCGCTCCTTGAGGTCGCCCACGGGAAGACCGAGCTGCACCGCGATTTCCGCATCGAAGCGCCCTTCGCGGATCAGGGTGAGGATCCGCTCTTCGGTCGGGGTCAACGGCGGCGCCTCCATCACAGCGCCTGCCCTTCGAGCCAAGCCAGATACGGGGCCGCGGCCCAGCCCTGCTGCCCGTCGCCTGTCGTCACATGCACCCACTCGCCGTGCTCGGTGATGCTGAACGCAAGCGGCGGCCATCCTTCGGCGATCGGGGGGCCTTCGATAATGGTGAGCGATGCCCCGTTGGCCAGACAGGCGCGCACGGGCGCGTCCAGCCCGGGCTTCTCGCGCAGGTTCAAGCAGTCGTCGCCAGTCCGGACCCGCAGGCCGAGCGAGTCGCTGAACGGCGGCCGTTCTCGGCTCGGGGCGACGAGAGCCGGAAGTCCCCCGCCGCCGTGCCCACCGTGCGGCAGGGCGAACACCATCTCGTCGCTCGATCCGGTAGCCCACGGGTCGATGTGGGTCGGCCCGTCTTCGTGAGCGAGGCGGACACGCGTCCAGCGCTGCGCTTTGCGGTCCCAGAGTTCGAGCCGCCCGAAGGAGATGAGGTCCGGGTTGCCGGGCGCGGGGATAGGGCCGCGCCGCCAGGTCGATTCGAACCATCGCGGGTCCTCGATTGGCGGCATCCCGATGCGCGTGACGCCGGTGCCGAACTTCGGCGCCGGCTCGACGAGCAGGTAGCCAAAGGATCGGTCGAGGCTGGAGTAGCCGAAGGCCGAAGCGAAGGCGAAGAAACCGGAGCTGTCGGATAGCCAGCGTTGCTCGGGCAACCCGTCGCCGTAATCCAGGGCGAGCGAGCGGAAGCGTGCAATGTCGCGTCCCTCTCGCTGGAGGATGAGCGCCGGCCACCGTTCGCCGCCGCCTTCCCCTCCGGGCTGAGCACCGACTCGTAGGTACGTCTGGCGGACTTGGTACCGACCGTCTGGCGAGAGGTGTGTGCCGCCGGGGAGGCCCTGCGATATCTGCTCGCTCACGAGGCCGGGCTTCCCCCATTCCAGTTCGCCGATAATGACGCCGGGGACTTCCTCCGGGGCGCCCTTCTGCGGGAGCCAATTTGCGGTCACCCGCAACCTCGGACCAGCCGTCTGGATGAAGATGTGGGAGAGAAACCCCTCGCGCTTCGGCGGCTGGTAGGCTGCGATGACCACTCCGGTCCTGGTGTTGAGAAACCGCACAACGCCTGGTTCCTCGTCGAGCTCCTGGTCAGCGACAGCGAACCAGTCGCCGTCGGGCGAAGCCAGGATGGCTGGCCGGAACCGGCCCGCCGGCAACGTGAACGCCCGCACCTCTGCGAAATCTCTGCCAATAACCAGGCGGTAATCCCCCGTGCGTTCGATCGGCGGATACACGCCCGCCTGCGCGTCGTTGGGGATTCGCTCGAACAGCATTCCCGCTGTGGACATGGAGACGAGGTCGAACGCGCGCTCGTCATAGGCGTAAGCGGCGCTCGTACGGCGGTTGATGAGCAACGGATGCTGGCCTTCCCCGGCGGTCACGCGAATCCACTCGCCACCGGGCGAAACGTCCCATCCGGCGCTAACTTCGTACCCTTCGGCGTTTACGGCGCCGGGAGCATCTCGCCGCACGCGCCAGCCCGTGACGATGCCAGAGCGGGTATCCATGAAGAAGATGCCCGCACTCCAATCGATGTCGACCACGCCGGCCTGCGGCGCGAACGCCTTGGTCTCGAACACGTCTCCGGCGGGGCGGAGCGCCTCGCGGACCGTGGCTGGAGGCCGATCCGGGGCGGTCGGCGTGCGGCCCTGGTCCGGGGCGAGCGGGTCGACGGCTAGCGTCGCAACAGGGCTTGCTGGGCGAACGGACGGGCGGTCACCGGCATCGCCCCGGCTCGCAAGCCAAGCCGAGCCGCCAGCCGCGGTCAGGGCCGCCGCCCCCGCGCCGCCCGCAAGGAGCGACCGGCGGCTGAACCTCAGCGGCCCTCTGCCCCGACCCGAGCCGGCTGATCCGCCCATGGTCTGTCTCCTCACTCGAACTAACGCGCAGCGGCGCCACCCGGTTCCACCCAGGGCTTCACGTACCGGAGATGCGGTTCATTCTCCGGGAGCAGGCCGAAGACGCCGTTATCTAGGCGTACGCCAATCCAGCGGACATCGGCATAGAAGGCCGCTGTTTGCACGATCGCCATCTCCTTCGGCTTGAGGCAGCCGCTAGGGACGACCGGCGCCGGCACCGGCATCGCGGGCAGGCAGGCGCCTTCCTCCGGGCCGACCGCGACCGGTCCGGGCCTGGCCGCGAGGACGCTCACCAGCTGGCCCGCGTAGGCGCCGCTGGTAAACGGCGTCGTGATGGCCTGGTAGACGCCGGCGTCCATATCCACTACGGCCACCGTCCGCGCGCCGTTCGAACCGGGCGATTGTTCGACCAGGACCACAGCCGTCGTCCCTCGAAACCAGGCCCCGAAGCTCACGGTCGTTGCGGAGATCACAACCTGGTCGAGGAGCTTCAGCGTCGAACCGTCGATCAGGGAGAGCTTGGTGTCGACCCGGCTGTCGAGACCTGGTTCGTACGTCGCCATCGCCCAGCGCTTTGGCGCGAGCATCCCGAAATTGGCCGAGCGCTCCGGCTGTGGCCAGCCGGGGACGTCGCCCGCCAGGCCGGACGAGAGGACAGCCGGCTGCCAGCGAAGGACACCTTCCTTGGCGAGGATCGGGATGTCGGTGTAGAGGCCCGGGTTCGAGACAGACGCCCCCGAGGGGAAGAGCCGCATCGCGCAGCCGAATGTCCCCGGCGCCCGGGTACAGCCTTGGACGACGAGCTGCGCCGCGGCGTCATCGGAAACAAGCTGGCCGAAGATGCGCAGGCTGCCATCGAAGGTACCGGCCTCGGCCCAGGAGATGCCGCCGTCGTCTGAGCGCCAGACCTGGACGCGGGCGTCGGGCGTCGGGCGCTGTGCGCTTCCCGGCCGGGTCCGTTGCCCGCACCAGCCCCGAATGCAGACGCCGACCGCGATCTGCGCGCCTTCGGGCGAGGCCCAGACGGTCGAGATGTAGTGGCCCGGCGTCTCGGGGGCCGCGAAAAGGGTTTCCGTGTGCATCGCGCCGCTTCGGTCCCGCCAGATCCGGTCGATGCCCGTCGGCGCGGTGTCGCACGACGCACAGCCGGTCAAGACGTAGAGCACCAGCCCTTCGGGGAAGGGCGCGGGCAGCACTTGCCGGGCGACTCGGCCCGGGATCGGATTGTCTTGGGCATCCTGCGCGTCCGGGAACGCCGGGAGCGGGACGGCGGCCAAGAAGCCGGCGCGGTCGCTCGCGGGCCAGAGCACGAACACCGCGACGAGGACGAGTGGCGCGAGGACCGCCGCCGCGATCGAGGCGATGCGGCCAACTGGCATGACTTTCGCCCTGCGTCGCGGTTGAACTTTGGCCGCCGGCAGGGCGGTTTGGCGGACGATGCCGTCATTCGGGCGGGACAGCAAGACGGCCGGCGTGGTAGCCCATGCCTTGAGGGCGGGCCGATCTTCGACCCCCGCCGTGCGCATCAGCCGCTCGACGCGGGCCTTGATGTCGGCGATCGAGGAGCCCAGGCGGACGGCGATCTCCGCGTCGGGGCAGCCTTCTT
>CAMAUF010000177.1 GCA_945861295.1 bacterium
CGTTCGGGATGACGTCGTAATAGCTCGGGTAGTAGCGATTGATCAGGCGCACCGCCGCGGGCGAGACCGCGATCTTCCCGTCCAGTTTCTTGAAGTTCATCTTCGAGAGGAACATCGTCATCCGGTAAAAGCGGTTGCCGCCATCTTTCGCGGCATGGAAGGTACCGATTTTGACAGCGTCCGAGTAGCGAAAGAGGTGATAGGGCACGAGCGGCATGAGTGGCTCGTGGGCGTGCATGACGTCGAAGTCCTGCTCCGCCAGGATCCGTTTCGCCTCGGGCGACTTCCAGGAGAAGCTAATCCGGGCCACAGACCCGCTGACGCGGAGAGGTGTTATGCGACCGAAGACATAGCATTCGTCCGCCACTTTCTCTGGCTCCGAGGCGGGCGCGAAGATTGTGACGTCGTGGCCCCAGGCGCGGAAGTTCTGGGCGAGGTGGGTGACGTGGATGTTTACGCCGCCGGGCACGCACCAGTCATACGGGGAGATGAGCGCGATCCTCACGAAACCAACCTTCGCGGGTGCTGAGCTAGCCGGAGCATCTTCCGCGGAGTTGCAGCATACCCCCAGATGAGCCCGGCTGCGGTCTTGCCGTACCCGATCTCGCGGAGGGACGGATAGCGGGTCATCGCCGCGTGGGTTTGCCGCGTCTGAATGGCGTGACGGAGGTCGGCGGCCGATGAGCCGGCGAACTCGGTCCAGCCGGTCCCGGCGCAGAGAAGGTGGTGCGCGTCGCTGCCACCGGTTGGGGCGAGACCCCAGCGGCCATTCAAGCGGCGGGCTTTGGCGGCCGCTTGTTTGCCGGCCGGGCTGGGGTTGGCGGTCTCGATCCCGTCGAACTGGACGCCCGCTTGACCATGGGCGTGGAGCCGCTCCAGCGTCCGGTGGGAGAGCGCGCGGGTCAGCCAGGTCATCGGGTGGGGGGCCACGGCGAGGCCGCCTTGCCGGTGAATGGCTTCGAGCGTGCTTTCCACCCGGCGGAAGCTCTTGGGCGTGTCGTCGATGAAAAGCGCCAAGACGTGGCCGTGGATGGTCGTGATTTCAGCGCCGACGATGACCTCGAAGCGGTACTGGCGCTTGGCCGCGAGTTCGCGGGCGCGGTGGCCGCCGGCCGCGTCCTCGTGGTCAGTCACCGCGATCACATCGAGGTCGGTCTTGTGCTCGATGTGTTCGAGCAGTTGCTCAACGGTCGCGAGGCCGTCGGAAACGCGCGTGTGGAGGTGGAGGTCGGCTTTACCCACAGCCATGCACCTTCCAGAAGTCTTCGAAGACCGTCCATTGGCCGGGGTGCCGGCGAATGTGCCCTTCTAGCAAGCCGGCGAAGCGGGTTGCGGCGCAGCGGATGTCCGCCTCAGCATCGGCTGTTTTTGGGACGCGGAAGGGCTCTTCGATCGTCACCGCGAATTGGTCACGCCAGGATCGGCGGGCGAATGCCGGGATGACGAGCGCGTCGGCCCGGCGTGCGATCTCCCAAGGGCCCCGGGGGAGATGCACGCGGCGCCCCGCAAGTGGGAGACAGATCCCGGTTCCCTGGAGATCACGGTCGGCGAGGAGGCCGACGACGCCGCCCTCCTTCAGGGCCGCGAGGCACGCTTTGACGCCGCCGAGCGTCGCCGGGTGGAACTCGCCTCCGCCGCTGCGCCGGAGTCGAAGCAACTCGTCGCCGAACTCCTTCGGCTTGATGTTTTCGACGAGTGCGTGGAAGGTGCGGCCGCGGGCGGTCAACGCTTGCAAGCAGAGCTCCGGGTTGCCCATGTGCGCGCTGACGATCATCACCGGGCCAGGCGCAGCGAGGGGGGCGAGGTGTTCCGGATGGACGATGCTCAGGTGGTCGCGTTCCAGGCTGGCGAGGTCGCGGTACGGGAGGCTGAAGAGGTCGGCCCAATAGCGGGCGAGGTTCCGGTAGGTCAGGCGCGCTTCGCGCTTGGCGGCGGCGACGTTGCCACCGCAGAACGGCAGCATGTTGCGGACGATCATCCCGCGGGTGTCCCGCCGGACCTGCCAGCCGATGGCCCCAACGATGGCTGCGAGGGGGTAGGAGAGCGCGGGGTAGCGCCCCAAGATCGGCGCGGTCAGGCGGAGCCAGCCGAGCTTATCGGGCATCGCCGTTTCCTCCGTGGCTCGGGAACATCGCTCGGAACATATACCATTGCGCAGGATAACGGCGGATGTACCGTTCGTGCGCGGCCACCACGGCGGCCGTCACCCGGCGGATGTCGGCCTCCAAATCAGTGGTGCGTTCAACGGCGATGGTGAAGTCGGCCTCGACGCGGGCTTCGGGACGCCATCGGTCCGTCCGGATGGCGCAGAGCGGGACGATCGCTGAGCCAGTCTGCAGGGCCAAGCGCGCCGGGCCTGCTGGAAACGCGACCAGCCGGCCGAAGAAGGGGACTTCGATATCGCCCGGCAAGCCCGGCCGGTCGACCAGGAGGGCGAGCACGCCGCCTTTGTGCAGCGTCCTCACGATCGAGGGGCCGATCCGTTCCAGCGGGAGGACGGTCATGCCGAGGCGGCGGCGGTCTCCCGCGATCAGGCGATCGAGCCGGGCATCGGGGAAGGTTTCGGCGACGACCGTGACGGGAAGCCCGCGGACGGCGCCGCCCGCGGCCGGCAAATCCCAGATCCCGAAGTGCATCGCGACAACCACGACGCCCCGTCCCGCTGCCGTCGAGTCGCCGATCTGGGAGAAGACTCGGTCGTCGGTCGTGAGCGCGGCGATCTCCGCGGCCGAGCGACTAGGCATGTGCGCGAAGTCCACGAGATAGCAGACGTAGTTCATCAAGGAACGCCGGGCGAGCGCGGAGATCGCGCGGGGCCGTCGGTTGGGGAAGATGTGGGCGTAGTTCGCGGTCATCGCCCGGCGGCCGCGGGGCCAAAGCCAGAACGCGACCCAGCCGCCCGAAGCGGCCAATCCATACGCCAGCCGCAGCGGGACGCGCGCTAGAACCGCGCTCAAGGCGCGCCATGCCCAGTACTGCACGAACGTGAATGTAGGGAAGGCTGGGGTATCGGGATACCTTCCACTGGAAGGACTACGCGATAGCGCAGGCGCCGGCGAGGCTGCTGATCGCCGCCGTCCGCCGCCCGGAGACTTCGGGATCGACGAAGCCGTGGGTCGTGTATCCGACGGAGATGCCGGAGTCCGGGTCGGCCCAGGCAACTTGCCCGCCAGCGCCGGCGTGGCCGAAGGCGCGCGGCGAGGCCGTCCGCCCGAAGCCGCGGTAGACCATGTCCTCGCGGTCGCCGGCGGTTTGGACGCCGAGCGCGCGCATGATCGGTTTCTGGAAGATTGGGTCGACGTGGCGGCCATCGGTGCGGGGCCGGGTCGCCATCTCGATCGTCTCGGGCTTGAGGATCTGTCGGCCGTCGAACGTCCGGCCGCCGTTGACGAGCGGCTGATAGAACATGGCGATGCCTGCGGCCGTCGCGTAGCCGCCACCGCCGGGGACGCCGACAGCGCGTACCTCCGGCTTGTTGAAGCGCAAGATCGCCTCGGGCGTGACCTCGCCGAAGCCACCGGGAGGGGCGACCGGCGGCGCGCAATAGACGATGTCCGCGGTGCGAGCGTTCAGCGCCGCCGGGAGCCCGACGAAAAGATCTTGGCTCACGCCCATCGGTTCCAGGAGCCGCTCTCGCAGGAATTGCCGGTACTCGATGCCAGTGCGCCGTTCGATGATTTCGGCCAGTACCCAGTGGAGCGAGGATGGGTGGTATTCGAACTTGGAGCCCGGTTCGAACGTGAGCCGCCAGCGCTCGAACGCCGCGATCCGGCCCTGCTTGGTCTCCCATTTCCCAGGGCCAAGCGGGGCTAGCGGGAAGCCGCCGATGTGCAGGTACGCCTGCTCGATGGTGACCGCTTCCTTGCCGTTCGTCGCGAACTCCGGGATGACATCGGCGATGCGTTCGTCGAGGCGCAGGAGGCCCGCTTCGAGCAGCAGCCAGGTCGCCACGGAGACGACGCCCTTCGTCGAGGAGAAGAGGCAGAAGAGCGTGTCGGCGCCGACTGGTCGGGCGACGCCGTCGCAGGTTGCTTCGCCGAACACCCGATACCCGGCGAGCTTGCCCTGGCGGGCGACCGCGACCGCGCACCCGGGGAGGACGCCGTCGTCGACATCGCGCTTGGCTCGAGCAAAGAGCGCTTCCAGGCGTTCGGAGTCGATGCCAGCGGCTTCGGGGCGGGCAGCGATGGGCAGGGTGGTCAAGGGCGGCTCCTCGTTGGCGTTGGCCGCAGTGTACGGTTTACAGCGGCAACAGACCTTGGCGGGCGGCGAGGAAAACCGCTTCGGCTCGCGATTGTGCGCCGAGCTTCGAGAGGATCGCGGCGACGTGGAACTTGACGGTGTTTTCGCTCATGCCGAGCCGGGCGGCGATCCCTTTGTTGGTCAAGCCCGTACCCAGGAGTGCCAGGACATCCTCCTCGCGGGGCGTGAGTTCGGCGTCGTTGGCCGGAGATTGGGCCGAGGCGGCGCCCAGCCAGACTCCCGGCGCGGCGATCGAGAAGCCGGACGCGACGGCGCGAAGGGCGAGCGCCAGTTCGGCCGAGGTTGGGTCGCTGGGGAGCAAGGCGCAGGGCAGCGGTTCGGCGAGTAAACTCCCGTGCGCCCGGCTCGCGCCGATCACAACGACCGGCCTCCCGGGTGGGGACCAAGTCGCGCCGGGGTCGACTTCGATCTGCAGGTCCGCGTCGGCGTCTCGCTCGACCAAGGTCACGTCGGGCAGTCCTTCGAGGAGGGCGACGACGGCCAGTCGGCGCGCGCGGGATGGCGCCCGGATTGCGACGCGAATGACGCCGGGCGGGCCGAAGCTGAGCGGCGGTGATGGGTCCACGCGTTTGATTTTCGCGCGTGGGGGCCTTGCCCACACGCCGCCAGCCGGCGGCGTGTGGGTGCCCGTGCGCGCCGGGCTACTCGCGCTCGCCAACGACGACCGCCACCTCGACCGGCGCGCCGCCGCGGAGGAGCGAGGCGAGCGTGCTGACACCGACGGTCTCCGGACCGAGCGCGGTCTGGAGGTCTCCGGGGTCGGCCAGAGAGCGCCCGTTGAAGCGATAGAGGATGTCGCCCGCGGCGAGGCCGGCCGTAGCCGCCGGGCCGCCATCGGTTGTGCCCGTGATCAGCAAAGCGGTCTCCTGGCCGCCGGCGGCTGCCGCCTGCGCGGCCGAAAGCTTGACCGGCTGGCTGCCGATGCCGAGGTAGCCGCGCCGAATCCGGCCGGCCGTGAGCAGCGACTCGATCAGCGGCGCCGCCGCGGCGACTGGGATGCTGAGGCCGCCCCCTCGCCCGAGCCGCGAGCTGTTAATCGCGACGACGCGGCCTTCGAGGTCGATCAACGGGCCGCCGGAGTAGCCGGGGTAGAAGGTGACTTCGCTGCGGATGTAGCCGCCGACCTGTGTCCCGCGTCCGGTGCGCCAGGGGCCGCCGAGCGAGACGACGGTGCTAACCGATGCCGAGAGGCCATCAGCGCCCGTGCGGCCAACCGCGGCCACGAGGTTG
>CAMAUF010000178.1 GCA_945861295.1 bacterium
CGGCGGCGTCGAAATGGGCGGCGTAGAAGCTGGGCACATAGACGCCCGGCATCGCTAACAGTTGGCGCAGGCGCTCGGCCCGCGGGAGACCGGCGCGCTTCCATCCCCGCATGGAGCGGGCGAGCTCGACGACCGCGTCCTCGCCTTCGCCGAGGACGAAGGCGTCGATGAACGGCGCCATCGGTTCGGGGTTGAAGGCGCCGCTGCCGCCAGCGATCACGAGCGGGTGAGAGTCATCACGCTGATCCGCCCACACGGGGATGCCGCCAAGGTCGAGCATGTTAAGGATGTTGGTGTAGGTCAGCTCGTATTGCAGGGTGAAGCCGATGAGGTCGAAGGCGTGGAGCGGCTGGCGGTTCTCTAGGCTCCAGAGCGGCACGCCTTCACGGCGCATCTCTGCTTCCATATCCCCCCAGGGCGCGTAGGCGCGCTCGCAGAGCACGCCTTCTTCGCAATTCAGGAGGTCGTAGAGAATGCCGAGGCCCATGTTCGACATCCCAATGTCATAGGCGTCCGGATAGGCGAGGGCGAAACGGACATCACACGAGGCCCAGGGCTTGGTGACGCTGTTCCATTCGCCGCCGGTGTACCGCGCCGGCTTTGAAACGCGCGGGAAGAGCTGTTCAATCGTTGGCATAGCAGCCATGGTAGCGGACTGAAGCCGACTCCGTCCTAATTTGTTACCATCCCTGGCATGACAGCAGTCGCGACCAGCACCGGGCGCCTTTCGCCGGAAGACCTGCTCAGCCTTCCCGACCTCGGCCGTTACGAGGGGCTCATCGACGGCGAACTTCAGGAGCGGCACATGAGCGTCGAATCCAGTCACACTTCCTGGGAGACCAGCGGCCAAGTCCGCAACTACCTGACGGCTCACCCCCTCGGTTGGGGATTCACGACCGACTGCGGGCTGCAAATATTTCCGTGGCGGCCGAAGCTCGTGCGCTTCTCCGACGGAGGCTTCTACAGGAAGTCCCGCGGGCCGCGGCCAGGCCACGGTCACCTCAAGATCGCGCCGGACTTGGTTATCGAGGTGGTTTCGCCCGGCGACGACGCCGAGGATCTCGAGACGAAGGTTCAGGACTACCTCCGCGCCGGCGTCCAGATGATCTGGGTCGCCTTTCCGTTCACCCGGACTGTGGCGGTCTATCGACTCAATGGCTCGGTCACGCGGCTCCAGGCTTCGGAGACGCTCGAAGGCGAGGATGTCCTCCCCGGCTTCTCGACGCCGGTCGCAAGCCTCTTCCTTCCGCCGGACGAAGACGAAGACGACGCGGACGCCGACGAGTGAGCCTGACCGTAGACGCCGTGATCGTCGCGGCCGGCGCTTCGACACGGTTCGGCCTGGACAAGCTGGCGGCGGAGCTGGCGGGTCGGCCCGTGCTCGCTTGGACGCTGGCGGCCTACGAAGCGGCGGCCAGCATCGATCGGGTCATCGTCGTCTCGGCCCCAGAACGACGTGGCTGGGTGACGGAACTCGCGCTGCGGTGGGCGCCGACCAAGTGCCTCGCGGTTGTGGAGGGTGGCGCGCGACGCCGGGAGAGCGTGGAAGCCGGGCTCCGCGCGTCTCGTTGCCGTTATGTCGCAATCGCCGACGGCGCGCGCCCACTCACGAGCCCCGAACAGATCGATGCCTGCGTCGCCGCGGCAGAGGGCGAGCCGGGCGCGGTCCTCGCCATCCCGGTTACCGACTCGATCAAAGAGGTTGCCGACGGCCGAATCGCTGGCCACCCGGACCGTTCTCGCCTCTGGGCGGCGCAAACGCCGCAGGTCGTGCTCCGTCAGGCGTGGCTCGATGCCGCCGCCCGTGGCGACGGCGACGAAACCGATGACGCCGCGATGCTCGCCCGGCTCGGGCTGGAGTGCGTTGTCGTCGAAGGCTCGCCGGAGAACCTCAAGGTCACGCGCCCCGCGGACCTCGAAATCGCGGCGCTGATCCTCCGCCGGCGTTTCGTGCCGGGCTCGCTATCGCGCGTAGGCACAGCCCCCGTAGCCTAAGCCGATGTTCCGCGTTGGCCAGGGCGAAGACATCCACCGTATCGACGAAGCCCGCACGCTCGTGCTGGGCGGCATCATCATCGAGGAAGGGCCAGGCCTGGCGGGGCACAGCGACGCCGATGTCCTCCTGCATGCCATCACCGACGCCGTCCTCGGGGCGGCCGCGTTGGGCGATATCGGTCACTATTTCCCGCCGGGCGACCCACGTTACGCCCACGCCGATAGCGCCGACTTCCTGCGCAAGGCCCTCGCTTTGGCGCGGGAGGCTGGCTGGGAACTCGCCAACGTCGATTCGACGGTCCGCACCGAGCGCCCGAAACTCGCCCCGTACATCTCGCACATACGGGAGCGCGTCGCCGAGATTGCGGGGGTCATGGTCGATCAGGTGAGCGTCAAGGCGAAAACGTCCGAAAAGCTCGACGCCGTCGGCCGCGGCGAAGCGATGTTCGCAGCCGCCGTCGTCCTCCTCGAACGCACCTAACGAAGAAGCCCGCCGCTCCACGGAAATGGAGAAGGGGGCCGCGCTTTCGTGCGGCCCCCTTTCGGTTGAGTGTCCGGCTGATCCCTATTCGGGGTCTCCCACGATGAAGTCGTCGCCGTCGTCGTCGTCTTCATCATCGTCGAGGTCGTCATCGTCGTCCTCAAGGTCGCCGTCTTCGCCATCCAGAAGGGCGGCGAGTGGGCTAGCAACGGCTGACTTCGGTTCGGCGAGCATGAACTCGAGTTCGGCCTCTTCGTCCAGCAGGAGAGACTCCGGCAGGTCGAGTTCGGCGTGATGTTCCCGGCGGGCGACGATAATCTCCGACCGTGCCGGGATCAGCTTGCCGATAATGACGTTTTCTTTGAGGCCGCGAAGCTTGTCGACCATGCCTTCGACGGCGGCGTTCGTGAGGACGCGGGTCGTCTCCTGGAAGGAGGCGGCCGCGAGCCACGAATCGGTGTTGAGCGAAGCCTTGGTCACCCCGAGCAGGATGGGCTGGGCGGTGGCGGGCTCGCCGCCTTCGGCGATAACGTTGTTGTTCTTCTGCTCGAACTCCTGGCGGTCGACCAGGTCCCCTGGCAGGAAGCCGCTGTCGCCCGGATGGTCGACCTTCACACGGCGGAGCATCTGCCGGACGATGACCTCGATGTGTTTATCGTTGATGATCACGCCCTGCGACTTGTAGACCTTCTGGACTTCGTCGACCATGTACTTGCGGACGGCGTCCCGCCCCTGGATGCCCAGGATGTGCTGCGGGTTCTTAGCGCCTTCCGTGATTTGCGAACCGGCCGTCAGGTAATCGCCGGTTTCGACGAGGAGTCGTGAGGCCGCCGGGATGGCGTACTCGCGCTCCTCGCGCTCTTCGTAGATCACGTTGATGCGGGTCCCCTGGATGCGGGCCGTGCCGCTAATCCGGGAGAACACCTGGGTGGCGACGGCCTGGCTACCGGCGTCCGCCTGCGGGCCAGTCGCCAGGAGGGCGCCGGCCGTGACGTGTTCGCCATCCTTCACCGTCAGCGCGCCGCCGGCAGGCAGTCCGTACTCCTCGACGAGCGTGTCGAGGTTCGTGATCCGCACGACGCGGCGGCCGTTCTCTTCCACGACCTCCACACTGCCGTCGATTTCGCTGATGATCGCTTCGCCCTTGGGGGCGCGCGCTTCGAACAGCTCCTCGACACGAGGGAGCCCGGAGGTAATGTCGATCGCGCTGGCGACACCACCGGTGTGGAACGTGCGCATCGTCAGCTGCGTGCCCGGCTCACCGATGGACTGTGCGGCGATGATGCCGACAGCCGTCTTCATTTTGACGCGGTTGCCGCGCCCGAGGTCACGCCCATAACTCACGGCGCAGATCCCGCGTTCGACCTGGCAAGTCAGCGGCGAGTAGACGTGGACGCGCTTCACCTGGCGCTCGGCGACCGTTTTGGCCAGCTCCTCGGTGATGAGCTCGTTGCGGTCGACGATGATTTCGCCCGTTTCGTCGTCGACGATGGCCTGATTGGCGTAGCGCCCGAAGATGCGCTCATCAATGTTCTCGACCGCGTCGGGGCCTTCGCGTTCGATCCAGATCCCGGAGCAGCCGAGGTCGCACTCTTCCTGGGCGATGATCACGTCTTGGGCGACGTCGATCAGGCGGCGGGTCAAGTAGCCGGAGTCGGCGGTGCGCAGTGCCGTGTCGGCGAGGCCCTTGCGCGCCCCGTGGGTGGAGATGAAGTACTCGAGGACGGTGAGGCCCTCACGGAACGAGCCCCTGATCGGGAGTTCGATGATCTTCCCGTTCGGGTCCGACATCAGGCCACGCATGCCGGCCATCTGACGAATCTGGGTGATGTTGCCCTTCGTGCCCGAACTCGCCATGTAGTTGAGCGAGCCGTATTCGGACATGCGAGCCTTGATGGCGTTCTCCACTTGCGCCGTTGCGTCCTGCCAGACGTTGACGGTGCCCTGGTAGCGCTCGTCCTCGGTGATGAGGCCCAACTCGTACTGTTCGAGGAGGTCGTCGACCTTGGCATCGGCCGCTTTGAGGAGGGCGGGCTTGATCTTTGGCACCTGGATCTCGTGGATGGCGATGGTAATGCCGCTCTGGGTGGCGTAGCGGAAGCCGACGTTCTTGATGCGGTCGACGATCTCGGCGGTCGGTTCGCCGCCGAGTTCCCGGTAGCAAAGCGCGACGACCTCGCGCAGATGCGGCCGATCCATGCCTTCGTTCTGGAAGGGCACCGTCTCGGGCAGGACTTCGTTGAAGATGATCCGGCCCACCGAGGTCACGATGAACCTCGTCCGGGCGGCGCCGGCGGCATCGACGGGCGGATGATCCACGCCCCCGCCCTGGAGGACGGGCCGGTTCGTGCGCACTCGGATGGGCGCGCGCAAATCCATCGCCCCCAGGTCGAAGGCGAGGCGCGCCTCTTCGAAGGAACCGAACGTACCGCCGCCGGAAGAATCGCCGTTCGCCGTGGCGAGGTATGCGCCGCGCCCATTCGGGTCCAGGTCGGTCATATAGAAGCAGCCGAGCACCATGTCGAGCGACGGGGCGACGATCGGGTTGCCACTCGCGGGCGAGAGGAGGTTGCGGGTCGACATGAGGACCTGCTTCGCCTCGGCCACCGCTTCACGGCTCAGGGGGACATGCACGGCCATCTGGTCGCCGTCGAAGTCCGCGTTGAAGGCCGTGCAGACCAGCGGGTGCAACTGGATCGCGGAGCCTTCGATGAGGACGGGCTGGAAGGCCTGGATGCCCAGGCGGTGCAGCGTCGGGGCGCGGTTGAGCAGCACCGGCCGGTCGCGAATGACCTCGTCGAGGACATCCCAGACTTCGGGGCGGGCCCGCTCGACGATGCGCTTGGCGCTCTTGATGTTGTGCGCAAGACCCTTCGCGACGAGCGAATGCATGACGAACGGCTTGAACAGCTCGAGCGCCATCTTCTTTGGCAGGCCGCACTGATTGAGCTTCAGTTCCGGGCCAACCACGATCACGGAGCGGCCCGAGTAGTCGACGCGCTTGCCGAGCAGGTT
>CAMAUF010000179.1 GCA_945861295.1 bacterium
GGCGATCTGGCTCAAAGCCCACGGCGATCACCTGGCTCAAAGCTCATGGCGATCCGAGCCCCAGGTGGATCAATACTCGCGGCGATGCACAGTGGGTGCGGATTGAAACCGTGTAGCGCCGCCGCGCCGGCTCGCCGGGCACATCGCGCGCATCACCCACCCTTCGGGGTGGGTGCGGATTGAAACACTCTCGCTCACGACGCCACCGCCCGCGCCGCTTCGGCATCACCCACCCTTCGGGGTGGGTGCGGATTGAAACCGTGTCAGGCGGTGTTCGCTGCGCGTCGGGGGCCGCATCACCCACCCTTCGGGGTGGGTGCGGACTGAAACGCGAGGGGCCGAACAGGCGCGCTAGCCGCTACGGCTCATTGGTATGGGCGTGCTTGCCGACGCCTAATGGTGGCTGGCTGAGGCGTGCCCGTGACCGTGGTCGCCGCCGGCGGAGTCGCCGTACGTGCCATCCGTGGGGAAGGTGGCGCTGCGCTCGATGCTGATCGGCGCTGTCCAGGCCGGATGGGCCGGAAAGCCGCCGACCCGCCGCTTCAGCAGGTAGAAGACGCTCAGCAGCAGGCCGCTCGCAAAGATGGCGATGATGCTCCACCGCGCCACCGGCACGATATCGTTGCCGGCGCCGCGGGGCGCCGCAGTCGCGTGGCCCTCTTCGGCGACGGGCTCATCCTCCGAGCGCCAGAAGGCGCCTTCGTCGAAGCTCTCCGGCACGACTGACTCAGCCGGGCCCGCCCCAGCCAGCGGCGGCTCGCCGCTCTCCGCGTGGACACTCGATGTGGAAATGAGGGCAGCGACGGCGAGGGCGACGATCAGCGAAATGCGCATAATCGGGAGTGTATCGGCACAGCCGGGATCAGGCGAGCGATCGGCCGGGCTGGTCAGCCGGACACCGCTTCCTGGCCTAACCGATACCGGCGGACATCGACCGATCGGGCCGAGACTACCAGCGCGCCCACCCCTTCCCGGGGCCGCTCGGTCAGCGTCACCGAGGCACGTGCGCCGTTAATCGTCCCCCAAACCTCGAACCGCGGCCCGAGCTCCAGGATGTCGTCCATTTCCAGCGCGAACTCTACCTCGCCCGGCCCCCCATGCAGCGCGCGCGGCGCGATCGCGACGACTTCGCCATCCCCGGGGATCAGCGTGTAGCCGAGGAAGGCGGCGGTGGCGGCATCGGGCGGCCGGCCATACACCTCCGCACGGCTCCCGGCGGCGCGGACCACTCCGCCTTCGAGCACGACCAGCCGCTCCGCCATGCGCAATGCTTCGTCGCGGTCATGCGTGACCAGCACGAGCGTTGTCTCGAAGGAACGGAGCATCGCCGGCAAGTCGTGGAGGAGCGCGCGGCGGGTCGGGCTATCGAAACCGGCGAGCGGCTCATCGAGCAGCGTTAGCGGCGCACGCAAGGCGAGCGCGCGCGCGATGTTCACGCGCTGCGCTTCGCCCCCAGAGAGGCGGGTGGCGCGACGGTCCAGCAGCCCGGCGATCCCAAAGAGCTGGGCCACTTCCTCGATCCGGGCCGAACGTTCCGCCGCCGGGACCTTGCGCAGGCGCAACGCCAGGTCGAGGTTCGCTTCCACGCTGCCCGAGACGAAGACGGGTTGCTGGAAGGCGTACGCGACGCGCCGCCGCGTCTCGGCCCCTGGCCGGGCCCTCACGCCATCGAACGCGATCGTCCCTGTCAGCGAGCGTTCCAGCCCGGCCAGGCACCGCAGCAGGGTCGACTTGCCGGCGCCATTCGGCCCCACGATCGCCGTCGTTGAACCGGACGGGAGCCAAAGTTCCTCGATGTTGAGGTCGAGCCGGTGGCCGCGCCGGAAGCGTAGCCCCTGGATGCGGATATCCACGGCTCAGGCCGCCCGTCGTTGCTGGACGACCGTCAGCAGCAGGTTGACGCCGAACGCCATCACCAGCAGGACCAAGCCGAGCGCGATCGCCTCCGCGTTCTGGCCGCGGCTTGATTCGGTCACGATCGCGGTCGTCAGGACGCGCGTCTCGCCTTGGAGGTTGCCGCCCACGGTCATGGAGGCGCCGATTTCGGAGATGGCCGCGCCAAACCCCGCCATCACGGCCGCCAGGATCCCGAGGTGCGCCTCCTTGGCCGTGATCCACAGCGAGGCGAGGCGGCCGGCCCCAAGGTGCTGCAACAGGTCCGGCAGTTGCGGAGGTAACGCCTGCACCGCCGCCGCCGTGAAGCCGACCACCAGCGGCGTCGCGATCAGGAACTGGGCAATCACCATGGCGCGCTTCGTATAGATGAGGTTGAGGTCGCCGAAAGGCCCGCTGCGCACGAGAAAGAGCCAGACGACCAGCCCGATCACGACGGGCGGCATGCCCATACCCGTGTTGACGAGACCGATCAGGATGGTCCGGCCCGGGAAGCGGGCGCGAGCGAGCGCGTACCCCGCCGGGACTCCCGCCAGCAGCGCCAACAGCGTGGCGGACCCGGAGACGACGATCGTCCGCCACGCCACCTCACGCAGACCGGCGTCGCCAGTCCCGATCAGGCGCAGCGCTTCTTTGAGGCCGTCCCAGAGCGCGTCCACGGCGATAGCCTACTTGCCGAGGTCTTCGACGCGCTTGCCCGCGTCCGGGATGAAGAGGGATTGGCCGAACTCCGCCTTCTTGAACTCGCCGATGACCTTCTGCGTCTCCGGCGCGATCAGAAACGCCAGGAAAGCGCGGGCCTGCGCGGCCTGGACTTTCGGGAACTTCGTGGGGCTCACGACGTAGCCGTGATAGATGTTTAGCAGCGAACTCGCGCCTTCGAACACGACGATGAGCTTGAGGTTTTTGCTCTGGGCGAGAAAGGTCGCGCGGTCCGTGAGCGTGTAGGCGAGGCGTTGGTCGGCGACGTTCAGGGTCGCCCCCATGCCTTGCCCGGTCTCGGCCCGGTCCTTGACAGCGGCCTTCGGGTCGATGCCGGCGTCCTTCCAGAGTTGCAGTTCCGCCTTGTGCGTGCCGGAGTCATCCCCGCGGGAGATGAACGGGCCAGCGGCCGCGATCGCCACCAGGGCTGCCTTGAGGTCCGCGCTGCCCTTCGCTTTGGCCGGGTCGCCAGCCGGGCCGACGATAATGAAGTCGTTGTGCATGACAAGCACACCCTCGACGAGGTCGCCCTGGTCGACGTACTTCTTTTCGCTGGCGGGCGCGTGGACGAGGACGGCGTCGGCATCGCCCTTGGCGCCCATCTCCAAGGCCGCGCCCGTGCCGACCGCGATCACCTTGACCTCAACGCCCATCTCTTTCGTGAACATGGGGACGAGCACATCGAGCAGGCCACTGTCCTGGGTGCTGGTCGTCGTCGCCAGGATCATGGAACCGCCGAGCTTCGGCGTCGGCGTGGGCGATGGCGTCCCGGTCGGCGCCAGCGTTGCCGCGGCGGTCGCGGTGGCGACCACGTCATCGTCATCATCACCACCGCAGGCCGGGAAGGCGAACAGGGCGGCGAACAGCGCGAACGGAGCGAGCAGGGCGAACCGGCGCCGCGTGGCAAAGGAACGTCTCACGGGCATCCTCCGATGTGTCCCGTGGAGCATAACGGCGGTGGCGGATGCGGGGAAGCAGTGGGCCGCTCCCGTTCGCGAAACCGGCCACGCGCTGTACACTCGCCCCCATGGACGAACGGCTCGGCGAACTGCTTTCGCTCGATGGACGCGTCGCGCTCGTTACCGGCGCGGCCACCGGCATCGGCGAGGGCATTGCCAAGGTGCTGGCGCAGGCGGGCGCGCGCGTCGTCATCCTCGATATCGACGAGGCCGGCGCGGCCCGCGTCGCCTCCCAGATCGCGACGACCGGCGGCATGGCGCTCTGGCGCAGGCTCGACGTGACCGACTTCGAGGCCGTCTCCACCGCCTTCGCCGAACTGGCCGAGGAACTCGGCAGCATCGACATCCTCGTCAACAACGCCGGCTCGTACCAGGGCTCGGGCTCGATCCACGACCTCACGCCTGAACTCTGGCGCAAGCTGATGGCCGTCAACCTGGATAGCCTCTTCGCCTGCTGCAAAGCCGCCAGCCGCGAAATGGTCGCCCGGAAGACACGTGGCTCGATCGTCAACATCACCTCGGTAGATGGCGTCCGGCCGTACCTCGGCGTGAACTATGACACCCCGAAGGCAGGCGCCAACTTCTTCACGCAAACCTTGGCGCTCGACCTGGCGCCTCACGGCATCCGCGTCAACGCGGTCGCGCCCGGCGCCGTGCCGGTGCCCACGCTCGACCGCGTCCGGCGGGGCGAACTGCCGCCGATCGTGCTGCCGCCTTCGCTTCCGTCAGGCTTGCGCGGCCCGGTCAGCGGCCAGCGCGGCGCCAACATCCCCCTGGCGCGCCCCGGCACCACGGAGGAGATGGGCTGGGCCGTGCTCTACCTCTGCAGCGCGATGGCGAGCTACGTCACCGGCCACGTCCTCGTTGTCGATGGCGGCTGGTGTTTGCTGTAAGCGGACGTGGCTCGTTACCGAACGACCGCCCGGCGCCCGAACCCCGGCGCGCCTCGCTTCGCCTTCCCGTAGGATGGCCCGACTACCCACCACAGGAGCCAGCCATGAAAGACTTCGCCGGGAAGGTCGCCGTCGTTACCGGGGCGGCCAGCGGGATGGGCCTCGCCTTCGCCCACAAGTTCGCCGATGAGGGCATGAGCGTCGTCCTCGCCGACATCGAAAGCGAACCCCTTGCCATGGCCGAAGGCGCGCTCCGGGCCAAAGGCGCGAAAACGCTGGCCGTGCGCACCGACGTCATGTCAAAAGAGGCGGTCGACCGCCTGGCCGATGCCGCCTTCGCGACCTTCGGCAACGTCCACATCGTCTGCAACAACGCCGGCGTTATCGCTTCGGCCTCGAACCTGCGCACGCCAGCCTGGGAATCGCCGCTGGCGGAGTGGGATTGGGTCCTGGGCGTGAACTTCATGGGCGTGCTCCACGGCGTGCGCGCCTTCGTGCCCCGCATGCTCGCCAACGGCGAAGAGGGCCACATCGTCAACACGGCCTCGATGGCCGGCATGCTCAGCGGCGACAACGCCTACAACGTCTCGAAGTTCGGCGTCGTCTGCCTGACCGAGGGCATTTACAAGCAGTTCAAGGGCATGGGCGCCAAGCTCTCGGCTTCCGTGCTCTGCCCCGGCTTGATCAAGACGGCGATCCTCGACGCCGAACGGAACCGGCCGGAAGAGTTCGGCCCGCCCGTCGACCCCTCGAAGCTGCGCCCCGAGCTGCAAGCCTGGAGCGCGGGCTTCACGGCCGCCCTCAGCGCCGGGATCGAGCCCAGCGACGTCGGCCAGATGGTCTTCGAGGCCATCCGCGACGACCAGTTCTACATCTTCCCGATCCAGCCCGGCATTCGGGAGTCGCTCCAGACCCGGCTCGACGACATTTCCCAGCAGCGCAACCCGACACTGCCAGTGGTGTAAGTGATCGACTACTGATTCGAATGGGCTATCGCCTGCCGTCCCCTAACCCTCCCGAGCGGTACCATCGTCC
>CAMAUF010000180.1 GCA_945861295.1 bacterium
GACCCCGAAAGTCCCACAACTCCATAGCCGGGAGGCAGCGCAACTGCCTCCCTTCCTTTGTGCGATCTCGCGACCGTGAGCCAGCAAGCGTTTCCCCCTCACTCTAATAATTACCCGCGAGCAACACGCCGGTCTCCTCTATGAACGCCTGGCGCCGGACGGGCCGTTTACCTGGGATACCGGCAACCCGACTTGGACTTGGGGTAGCGCCTGGCGGCCCCTCGGCATGCTCGCGGCGCTCATGGAACGCTACGACGACGCCGAGCGCCACTTTGAAGACGCGCTGGCCTTTGAAACGGCGATGCCCCACCGTCCCGCGCTCGCCAAGACGAGGACTGAGTACGCCGCTCTGCTGGTGCTACGCAACCGGCCCGGCGACCGCGCCCGTGCCCGCGAGCTGGCCAGTCAAGCCCTGAGCGAGGCGCAATCGATGGACATGCGGCCGACCGTCGAGAAGGCGGAAGCGCTCCTGCACGCGCTTGGCGCCGGGCCGCGGCTCGTGTATCCGGCGGGCCTCTCGGAGCGCGAGGTGGAGGTGCTGAAGTTGGTGGCGAATGGGATGACGAACAAGGAGATCGCGGCCAAGCTCGTCCTCAGCCCGCACACCGTCACGCGGCACGTCAGCAACATCCTCGACAAAACCGGGAACGAGACCCGCCAAGAGGCGCGCGACTTCGCCCGTGAACACGGCCTCGCCTGAGGCCGACCTCCGGCGGTGACCAAGGCCAGAGGTCGCCTCTCCGCGCGCGTGACCTTGAAGCCGCGGTTAGTGGACGGCGGCAGGCTCGATCGGCGCTGGCTGGGTAGTGTCCGGAGGCGGACCTCTCCGCGCGAGGGATGCGCCAACCGCGAGGGTCAGGATCCCGAGGATAACCGCCAGGCTCACCAGGGGGTCGATTTTATAGGTGTCGATCAGCAGCATCTTGATGCCGACGAAGACGAGGATAGCGGCCAACGCCGGTTTCAGGTACCGCAACCCGGCGAGATAGCCAGACAGCACGAAGTACAGCGAGCGCAGGCCCAAGATCGCGAGGATGTTAGAGGTGAACACGATGAACGGGTCGTCCGTGACGGCGTAGATGGCGGGGATGGAGTCGACCGCGAAGACGAGGTCCGAGGTTTCCACCAACAAGAGCACCAAGAACAACGGCGTTGCCATGAGTACGCCCTTCCGGCGCACAAAGAAGCGTTGGCCTTCGTAACCTCCGGTGACTGGCATGACGCGCTTCACCAGGAGGACCAGCGGGTTCTTGTCGAGCGACGGCGCGTGGCTGTCGCTTTCTCGCAGGAACTTTATCCCGGTGATGATGAGGAACGCTCCAAAGAGGTAGATCACCCAGTGCAGCGCACCCAACAGCACCCCGGCGGCCGCGATGAGGATCGCGCGCATGAACAAGGCGCCCACGATGCCCCAGAAGAGCACGCGATGCTGGTACATCAAAGGGACCCCGAAGCTGGAAAAGATCAGGAGGAAGATGAAGATGTTATCGACTGCCAGTGACTTCTCGATGAGGTAGCCAGTCGTCCATTCGATCCCTCGCTCCTGTCCTTGGATGAGGTAGACGCCAACATTGAAGACGGCCGCGAGGCCGATCCAGGCGACGCTCCAGACGAGCGCCTCCTTCTTGGTCACCGCATGGGCGTTTCGATGAAAGACCCCGAGGTCGAGCGCGAGCAGTGCTCCGACCATCGCGAGAAAAGCAATCCAGGGCAAGAGTTCCATGAACAACGTCGACCCCTCCTCGGGAGGTGAACGAGCGGCGGCTTTCCGCCGCTCGCGGGCGTTGAGAAACAGTGCGGTCTGGAGAATGGTGGCTAGAAGTCCAGGAAATCGTTCCGGTCGTTGCGGCGGCGGTCACCGGAGCGCCGGCCATCATCGGAGTTTCGGCCGTCATCAGAGCGACGAGCGCGGTCGTCGTCGTCATCGGCGTCGCCGAGGCCCTCCATCAGGCGCGCGAAGAAGCCCCGCAAGCCCTTTCGGCGAGGGGGTTCGCTCTCGGGCGACGGGCGTTGCTGCCCTCGCCGTTCGTCGCGTTCCGTAAGGTCATCCGGGGAAAACAGATCATCGAGCATGACTCTGACACCTCCGTCACGGACGGCGCTCTCGAAGGCGCCAGCCGCGGAATGTAGTGCCAGGGTCTTACCGGGCGAGGGTCGCGCCTCGCTGCTCGGGCCGGCGCCGTGAGGCGCGTGTTGACGACCCGTGCTCTGCCGGGGTGGCAGCGGTTACTCCCCCGTGGTGACTTCTACGGTATGTGGTGTCCGCATGTCTGTCAACCTGGACAAACTCCCGACAGAGCGCTGGGGCCGGGCCGCCGCGAGGTCGTTGCAGCAGCAATGGGCGCGGACCCGGGGCCCCGCGGCGTCGAGCGCCACGCGCTATCCGCCGCTACAATGGCGCTCTTATACACGGAGGGTTTCACGTCCATGGCTGTCGATTTCACCATCCCCGAAGAAGCGAAGGCGATCCGCGAGACGGTGCGCCAGTTCGTCCAAGCGGAATGCATCCCGGCGGAACAAGAACTCCACGCCGGCCGGCCCTACAAAGAGGTGCTGAGCACCTTGCGCGGCAAGGCACGCGCCCAGGGTCTCTGGTGCCCGTTCATCCCTAAGGAGTACGGCGGCATGGCCCTCGGGCCGCTGGCCAACGCCCTCGTCCAAATGGAGCTCGGCGAAAGCCACCTCGGCGCGCTCGCCCTGAACACGCAGGGCCCCGACGACGCGACCATGCTCACGCTGCTCACCTACGGCACGCCCGACCAGAAGGAGCGCTTCCTCAAGCCGCTGCTCAACGGCGAAAAGCGTATCTGCTACTCGATGACGGAGAAGGCGGCCGGCGCCGACGCCACCGGCATGCAGACCCGGGCCATCCGCGACGGCGACAACTGGGTCATCAACGGCGAGAAGTGGTTCTCGAGCGCGGCCAGCGTCGCCGACATCGCCCTCGTCATGGCGAAGACGAGCCCCGACGCGCCGCGTCACAAGCAGTTCAGCACCTTCCTGGTGGAGCTGCCGAACCCCGGTTACGACATCGTGCGGGACATCCAGACGATGGCGATCGAGGGCCCGCTCAGCCACATCCTCGGCGGCGGCCACGCTGAAGTGAAAATTAAGGACCTCGTCGTCCCCCACGCCAACCTGCTCGGCGGCGAAGGCGAAGGCTTCAACATGGGCCAGCACCGGCTCGCCTACGGGCGGCTCCGGCACGGCATGCACAACGTCGCGATGGCGCAACGCGCGCTCGATATGGCGACGAAGCGCGTCCTCGAACGCTCGACCTTCGGCAAGCCGCTTTCAGAACGCCAGGGCGTCCAGTGGATGCTCGCCGACTGCGCGACCGAGATCTACATCGCGCGGCTGATGCTGATGCACATCGCCTACAAGGCCGAGAAGGGCCTCGACCTCCGCCAGGAGAACCACATCGCCAAGGTCTACTTGGCGAACATGGTCCACAAGGTCGTCGATACGGCGATCCAGCTCCACGGAGCGCTGGGCTACAGCCAGGATCTGCCGCTCGCCCGTTGGTACACCGGCATTCGCTCGCAGCGGCTGGTCGATGGGCCGGACGAGGTGCA
Organism: bacterium; assembly: GCA_945861295.1. Lineage (GTDB taxonomy): Bacteria > Chloroflexota > Dehalococcoidia > Tepidiformales > Tepidiformaceae > CAMAUF01. The sequence continues at coordinate 3,576 of CAMAUF010000180.1, forward strand.
TCGCTGGACGGTGGGCCGTAACCTGCTCAAGGCGTATCAGCAGTTCGGCACGACGGCCTCGGCCTGCGGCGGCGACCTGCTGTAGGGGGGCGGCTGGGGCTGTTCGTCCCTCTAGTGCGCGTGCGCCTGCATTTTCGGCGCGTCGGGCTGGAGGCAGCAGGCGATCAAGTTGTGGAGTTCGACGGTTTCTGGCTGCAACGTCACATGGGAAATGTGATGGCGGTCGCGGAGGATGGCCGTCACTTCGGCCAGCGCCTTGCCGCACCCATCAAGGGAGGCTACCTCCAGGTGTGCGCTCAGCGCGATGAAGCTCGGCGCCAGGCTCCAGACGTGCAGGTCGTGAATCGCCGAAACACCGGCGACATCGCGGACGTCACGCTCAATCGCCGTCAGGTCAACGCTGCGCGGCGTGCCCTCAAGCAGGATGGCGACCACGTCGCGGAGGAGGGTCAACGCCCTCGGCACGACCAGCGCCCCGATCACGAGGCTCAGGATGATGTCAACGCCGTACCATCCGGTTGCCAGGATGACGACCGCGGAAATGATCACGCCGACCGAGCCGAAGAGGTCGAACAGCACCTCCAACGACGCCCCGCGCGCGGACAAATTGGTGGCGCCGTGCGGGTGGAGGAGACGCAGGACAACGATGTTGAGCACGAGCCCGGCCAGCCCGACCCCAAGGACCGGCCAGCCAGCCACCTCTTGTGGCCCGCCGATCCGATTCACGGCCTCGTAGATGATGTAGCCCGCCAGCAGGGCCATCACCATCACCTGCAGAGGCACGACGAGCACCTCGATGCGGGCGTAGCCGTAGGTGCGCTGTGGGTCCGGAGGACGCTTGGCGAGGAGGCCCGCCACGAGCGCGAGGACAAGGCCCGACGAGTCGACGAGCATGTGGCCAGCATCGGCGACCAAGGCCAACGAGCCGGCAAGGACGCCTGTCGTCGCTTCGACGGCCGCGAAGGCGAGGGTCACCCCCAAACCCACCGTTAGGGCAGGCAGGGCGGTCTGGTGGTTGTGCCCGTCGTCGGCCATTCTTGGCGCTCCATGCCCCAACCAGCCATCACCTTACGAAGCGGCTGGGTCGAGCTATCCCGTTAACTGTTCAAGGTAGAACTCTAACTCCTCAAGCGCGTAGAGCCCGTCGAAGCGAGCCACGATCAACCCTGCCGCGTCGATAACGAAGACCCAGGGCTCCGTCGGCAGACGCCAGGCGAGCCCTTCCTTCGTGACCTGGAAGATTGGATTGCCGTCCTTGTCCTCGACGAGCAGACCATTCGTGCTGAGTTCATACGGCTCGAGATGAAGGAAGTTCACGTCGTCGCCAAATTTGACCTCCGCGCGCATCGCTACCTGTAGCGACGGCCCACAGGTCCGGGTGCGGCAGAAGGAAGGCGTCGCAAATACGACCACCGAGGGCCGGCCCGAGGTAATTGCGTCAGCCACTGTCAGCGAGTGAAAGTTGGGGTCGGCTTCACTTCCTGTGTGGATCTGCTTGAGGGGATGGGTTGCACTGGTCGGGTTGGTCACAGGAATCGCTTTCGAACCGAGCGCGGGCGCCACGTTGACCGCGGCAACGCTGAACTGGACCCTGACCTCTTCGGCCGCAACGAACTTTTCGCCAACCGTGACGCCGATGCCCCAGGCCCCGGGGGCGTCGAACTCGAGATTGACGAAGTAGACCCCCGAGAGCTCCGTTTGAACGTGCTCGGGGCCGCCGTGCTGGTCTTCCTCGGCGCCGAGGGGCGCCCAAGGGATGCCCACCTCGCCTACGAGCTTTGGCGCAGTCGTTGCCGCGTCCCGGAAGATGCGCACGAAGACAGGCTTTTCGGAGACTGGCAGGTCGTTTTCGAGGACGACGAACGCGAGCCGCTGC
>CAMAUF010000181.1 GCA_945861295.1 bacterium
AATCCGCTCCCGCGCCTCTTCGACGCTGATCATGGACGAAACGGGGAACATATGGCGACGGCTCCAAAAATGCGCGTGGCCCTCACGGGCTGCGGGGACGAAGCCGGCGCCCGGCCCGCTGGCCGCTAGGGGCGAACGGGCCGAGGCGTCGAGCGGCGTCGCTGAAGTCTAGCCGAGGCGGACGGCCAGACAGGTGTTCGTTCGCTGGACGCCCGGGACCTTCTGGACAGCCTCGGTGACCGCGTTGCCGAGGGCGTCGAGGTCCTCCGCTTCCAGTTGGACGATGACATCGTAAGGCCCAGTCACCGTATCGACGGACTTGATCTCGGCGTTGGGGTACTTGATCTCCCGGATCGCCGCGCCGACCGCCTTCGCTTTGCCGACATCGGTCTCGATCAGGACGTATCCGCGCACAGCCATTTCCGCCTCCTCAAATTGCCACGGCGTGCGCCGTGGGGAGTGGATCATCGAAAGGAGGGCCGCCGCTGTCAAGGCCGGCGCGCGCCGCCGCCCTAAACCTCGGATTTCGGCAGTTCGTAGCGGAAGATCAGGTCGCCCGTGGTCGAATCCGCCGTCACGCGCACGGGCACGACGAGGTCGACATGCTGGATGAAGCAGAGGGCTTCTTCGCCGCCGCGGCAGTAGTACACGGTCAGCGACACCGTCACTTTTGTCGTCCCAACGCTGAAGGACGCGGGCACGGGGATGCTGACCGCCGCATCATCGCTGACCCAGGTCACCTTTGCCTCGGAGACGGCGACGACGCCCTCGCGCTCGACGGCAAAGGCCGCCTGCGACGGGCCTTGGCTGTTGAGATGGTAGCCCTCCGGCGAACTGATCCGTAGCTTGATGGCGCCCACTCCAGCGGCCACCTCGACGGCCGGCAGTTCGACCTGCGACCGGCGTCCTGCGGCCTGGCTCGCGGCCACCGAAAGGTTCGAAAACACCACGGTGGCCACGCGGCCGCTGGTGAGGTCGACGGTCCGGATGGCGTGGTTGTTCTGGTCGGCGACGTACAGCGTGCCGCCGGCCGCGCTCAGGCCGGCTGGCTCGTCGAAGGCCGCGAACGCTCCGGCCGCGTCTTCGTAGCCGCGTTGGTCGTCGCCTGCGAGGGTGCTGACGGCCTTCGTGCTTGGGTCGTACGCACGCACCTTGTGGTTGTACGTATCGCCGATGAACAGGCGGCCGTTTGCCGCCGCCAGTCCTTGGGGGTGTTGGAGTTTCGCTTTCGTGCCGGTCCCGTCATCCGCGCCGTAATCGAAGAGGCCGGTCCCCACGAGCGTATCGACATCGCCGGCGCCATCGAGCGGCAGGCGCCGGAGGGCGCTGGATTCGGCGTCGACCCAGTACAGCCAGGCGCCGTCGATGGCGAGAGCGCTCGGCTGAGCCAGGGTCGCCTCGGTGCGGCGGTCGCCGTCGTGGATGCCTTCCCGCGTAGTGCCCGCGAAGGGTTCTATCAGGTTGGTCCGAAGGTCGAGCCGCCAAAGCTGATGGACGCCCGCCATCGCGATGAAGAGCGAATCCCGCCATACGGCGAGGTCCCAGGGCGAAGCCAAAGCCGTCTCCCGCCCCGGTTGCTCGCCTTGCGGGAGGCGATCGAGCTGCGCACCCGTGCCGGCGATGGTCGCCACTTCGTATGTCGTGAGGTCGATGGCGCGGACGGCGTGGTTGCGTGTGTCGGCGACGAACAGCCGCTTGCCGTCGAGCGCGAGCGCCAAGCCTTGGGGCTGGCGGAAGGCCGCTTCCGCGGGGCCACCGTCCGCGAAGCCCTCGACGCCCGTCCCAATCGTCTGGATTAGCCGCCCGTTCAGGCTGCTAACGAGGATGCGGTTGTGGCCGGCATCGGCCACGTAGAGCCGATCCGTCACCGCGTCGGCCACAACCTCGGCCGGGTAGGACAGCACGGTGGATGGCGCGACGGCGTCGGCGACCGACGGCACGGGCGTGCGATTGACCTGGCCCTTCGCCTCGAATTCGGCCACAAGCAAAGCGATGACAGGCTGGAAGAGCGGATACACTCCCTCGCCCGCATGGACGCCGACGAGCTTGCCGGCCGGGTCGATGATGACGAGGAACGGCCACGCGTTCGCCCCGAACGTCTTCCAGACCGCGAAGTCTGGGTCGTTGACCACGGGGTGTTCGAGGCCGTACTTCTTTACGGCCTCGCGGACGCTGTCGTCATCGTGTTCGGTCGCATACTTGCCCGAATGCACCCCGATGACGACGAGGGCGTGCCCGAACTCGGCTTCGAGGCGCTTGAGGTCGGGGATGATGTGCTGGCAGTTGATGCAGCCCAGCGTCCAGAAGTCGAGCACGATGACCTTGCCCTTGAGCTGCGCGAACGTCAGCGGCCGCTCGACGTTGAACCAGGTGAGGCCGCCGGGGATAGCCGGGGCGGCCGTCTTTCCAGCCCACGATTTCCCCGAAGGCGTGGGACTCGCCGAGGCCGCGCTTTCATCGCTCGCCACATTCGTCTCCGTGGAAGGCTTCGAGCCGCCCCCGCCACAGCCAGCCAGAGCAAAGGCGAGGCAGGCAAGGAGCAGCCCATACCCCATTCTACCGCCCACGGCTTGCTTCGGTCGGAATCGTCCCATGCCCCCATCGTAGCGCCGGTCGGCGAGCGCGGCTTTCCGGTTGATTACATCCCATTGACGCACGGCCCGCTGACCCGATCAGAGCCGGACTTCGCGGAAGATAGCGTCCATGTCGATGATGGCGACCGGGAGCGAGGTCAGCCGGATGCGCCCACGCCGAAGGCGATCCGTCGCGTACCCGCCGTCCGGCTGTTCACGATGCCGCGTTACCGTTTGGTCGCGAAGGTCGACGAACCAAATCTCGGCGTCGCCGCGGGCCTTGTATCCGGGGACCTTGGACTCGATGTCGTAATCACCGGTCGAGGGCGACCAGATTTCAACCACGAACGGCACGGGCGGTGCGTACGCCTCAAGGCCGACCGATTCCCAACTCCCCTCCTTGGCCGCGAGCGGGATGACGACGAGGTCCGGGACGTAGTGGCTCCCGTCGGGAAGGCGAAGACGCGCCGAATTGGCGGCAATGTCGAAAGTGTCGCGCGGCAACTGGTCGTACAGGGTGTTGTACATCAGGCGCGAGACTGTGTTGTGGCGCATGGTCATCCCGGGCTTCCTCCTGAGCTGACCGCAGACCAACTCCCAATTGCCCTCCCGGTCCTCAAGGGCGACGCGCTCGTACGTGGCGACTGACGTGGGCACAGCGTGGCCTCCGCTGACCATTCTAGCGAGTTCACGTATCCTCCGGCCATGCTTTCGGAGACCGTCCGCTACATCCAGCCGGGGCCCGCCAGCCTGTGGACGGCGTCGTCGAGCGCCCCGACGCCGTCCGAAACTGTCCGGACTGGCGCGGCGCTGCTGCTCGCGAGCGGCGGGCCGGGCTGTTGCGATTACCTCGCGCCCGTCGCGGCGATGGTCGACGACCTGGTCACCGTCGTCCGCTTCGAGCAGCGCGGCTGCGGGCGCTCGTCACCACAGGATACCTACACGCTCGCCGAATGCGTCGCCGACCTTGAGGCGATTCGGCGCGCCTACGGCTTCGAACGGTGGGCGGTGGGCGGCCACTCGTGGGGCGCGGACCTGGCGTTGGTTTACGCCCTCACCCATCCCCAGCGCATGACCGCGATCGTCGGCATTTCGGGCGGGCGCATGAACAACGACCGTTCCTGGTCCGAGGCGTACCGCGAGGGCCGCGATGGGCGCGGCGAAGCCCAACCTGAGTACCTCTACCAGCCCAACCTCGACGTGAACCGCCAACTCAACGCCGACATGAAGCTGTACATCCAACGTCCGGGGCTCTTTCGCGACCTCGCGCGCCTCTCCATGCCGGCGCTCTTCGTCTGCGGCAGCGACGACATCCGCCCTTCGTGGCCAACAGAACAGGTCGCCGCGCTCATGCCGAACGCCTCGTTCGCGCGAATCGAGGGCGCCGAGCACGTGATTTGGAACACGCACGCCGAGGAACTCCGTGCGGAACTGCGAGCTTTTGTCGGCTCGATCGGCGACTGACGGTCACCGGCGGGCCGAGCCCAACCGCGATGCCTATTCCGGCGGCACGACCGGCAGCCCCGCGGCAACCGCGTCGTATTTCGCCAGCGCACGCCTCACGACCTGTTCAAGATCCTCGTCGAGGAGCCAGCGTTGCTCCAAGAGCCCGGTCGCGGCGGCCCGGACGCGCGCTTCGTAGTCGTCGCGGCCAGCGTAGCGTTCCTCGACCGAAGGCCGCGGGTCGCTGGTCGCCTCGCGGGCGGCCTTGGTCGCCGCAAACGGAAACGTCGAGCCCATATACCGCACGAGTTGGTCAGCGGCGCCCATGACAGGATGACGCGGGTTCCAGCCCGTGTAGGTCGCGACGGGGACGGCGACATCGGGATGTCTCACGCCCGCGACCTCGTTCCCGTCGCCATCGATCGCCGACACGCGCGCCAGCAGCGATGCGCCAACGACCGCCGGTACGCGCCCGATGCCTTCGCTCGTCTCCGGGCCGAGGTCGAGCACTTGGATGAAGCGCATCTTCGCGGGGTCGGGCCGGGCAGCGCCGGGGATCCGGATGGCATCGAGGGCTGCCGCGCGTTCGATCACCGTGCCGTCCGTTACCGACGGGACAGCGCTCGGCGGCGGCTCGACGCCCGCGGCGACCCAGCGGTCGAGGTTGGTGAGCGCGGCCCGCAACATCGGCCGTTGGTCCACGGCATTCATCCAGTGCCGCAGGACGGGCCCGTCTGGGATCGGGACCTTGCTCAGCAGCGGCCAGACGCCAGGGCCGTGCTGCGTGCTGGCGAAGAGGTACGCGCGTATATCCTCGGGCAGCGCCAGGTCACGCGAGCCGTCGGCGAGGATGTGGGCGAGGGCTGCATCGCCGCGCCAATATTCGGCCGCCGAGTTGACGTACATCACCTTCGGCAGGCCGCCGAGCGATCGTTGCTTGTCGAGCAATCCGGCGTGTCCGCCTTCGGATGTGTCGCTCCAGGGCGGGAGGTGGCCAAAGCTGGGCGTGACTTCGACCGACGGCTGGGCGAAACGATGGTTGAATTCGCCGCGGCGGCCACCCGCGACGAACGGCAGCAGGCCATCGAATACCTGCCGGCCGGCTTCGTCGACGTTCAGGCCGTGATAGAGGAACGTGCGCAGGAAGCGGCCGCTCTGGCTGATGCCGAAGCCCAGCGCCCGCGTGGCGGCGCCCGCGCAGGGGCTGGCGCCATCGAACCGGAGCGCGGAGACGAAGTCGCGGACGGCCAGCAGGCCCGTGCCGACGACCGGGCAGTGACCGGTCGTGTAGAAGAGGTCGTAGACCTTGCCCGGAGCAAAGCCGCCTTCGAGCCAGACTGATTCGCCGTCAGGGACGAGCTGACCGCCTTCGGCGCGGGCGAAACGCCAAGTGCCGCGCGGGATTTCGGCGCGCGGGCCGTCGGGCC
>CAMAUF010000182.1 GCA_945861295.1 bacterium
CGACCGTGAGCTTTTCCTTGACAGCCATGCGATCAGTCTACACGGGGGTGTCAACGCGGCCACCGTTATTCCAGGAGGGAATCAGCCCGCCTTGGCGATGACCTCGCTCGCCCAGGCGTGGAGCGCGTCCCAGTCCACAGGCGGGCGGATGGCGATGTTGATCCGCGCCGCGCCGGCTTCGCGGTAACGGCCCACCAGGTCGACCGCCTGCTCAGGCAGGCCGAGGACGACGCCGCGAGAGCGCATCGCGTCCGAGGCAGGGCCCCAGGTGGCGCGGTACTGCTCCTCCACGCGTGGCAGGTCCTTGGCGGTGGCGGCCATGTGAAAGCTGAGGTTGACGGTGCGCTCAATCGTGGCGGGGTCACGCCCTTCCTTCTCGCACCAGGAGTCGAGGACGCCGCAGAGGCGCTTGAACTCGTCCGGCGAGGTGTAGGGCGTGTTCCAGCCGTCGGCGTGACGGGCGGCGATGCGGAGCGTGCGCTTCTCGCCGTTGCCGCCGATCCAGATGCGCGGACGCTCCTGGACCGGGCGCGGGTAGCACGCGGCGTTCGTCAACTGGTAGTGCTTGCCAGCGAAGTCGGAGCGCTCCTGAGTCGTGAGCAGGCGCACGACCTGGACGCCCTCTTCGAGGATGTCCAGGCGTTCCTTGATCGGCCGGAAGGGGATGCCATAGGCGCGATACTCGGGCTCGTGCCAACCCGCGCCGAGGCCGATTTCGAGCCGCCCGCCGCTGAGATGGTCGATGGTCACGAGCGCGTTGGTGAGGATCGCCGGGTGGCGATAGTTCATGCCGAGGACGAGGACGCCGATGCGGCAGTTCGTCGTTTCGCAGGCGATCGCGGCCATGAGGGTGGTCGCTTCGAAGCAGCTGCCGTTGCCGTCGATCGGCGGAGCTTCGTAAAAGTGGTCCCAGACATCGACCCAGTCGAAGCCAGCGCCATCGGCCCAGCGCCACATGCGGCGGCACTCGTCGATCGTGATGTTCTGTTGTCCGATATGCAGGCCGAAGTTCATAGCGTCTACTCCCAGCCGTCCCAACCGAGGACACCATCGAGCGGAAGGCGCTTGGTCGGTCCGAACTTCCCGAGCGGATAGCCGACCGGGATCATGGCGAAGGTAGTCGCGCTCGCGGGGATGCCGAGGATGCCCTTGACTTCGTCCTCGAACATGAGATGAAGGGTCGTCAACGTCGCCCCGAGGCCCTGGGCGCGGCAGCTCAGAAGCAGGTTCTGGACGGCCGGGTAGATGCTGGCGGTCACGGATTTCGCGGCGAGCGCGTTCGACCAATCCATCGCGCCTGCGCCCTTCAGGCAGGGGAAAATCAGCGCCGGGGCCTCGCCGGCGTGGTCGCCTTGCCAGCGCACAGCGGCGATCATCCGCTTCCATTCGTCCTCGGTCTGGTGGGGTTCGGGCTTGGTGTTGATGCGGAGGAGGTAGAAGTCGACGGCCTTGCGGTAGATCTCGCCGAGTTGACGCCGCTTTTCGGCGTCCGTGACGACGACAAAGCGCCAACCCTGCGCGTTCGAGCCAGACGGCGCGTGGACGGCATGCTCAACCAGAGACTCAAGGATGTCCCGCGGGATCGGGTCAGGCTTCAAGCGACGCATCGCCCGCATTTGCATCATGGCTTCAATGACGTCCATCGTGTTCACACCTCAGGGGTTTGACGCAGTCTACGCGACCGGTGGCGAAGGGGAACGTGCGCGCCGCCACTCGTCATTGAGCAGCGCGTAGAGGTATTCGTCGGCCCAACCGTCGCCGTCGGGGACGGCGGCGCGGAGGTGGCCCTCGCGCCGCAGGCCGAGGCGTTCGGCGAGCCGGATCGAGGGCGCGTTACGGGTGTCAATCAACGCGGTCACGCGATGCACGCCAAGCGTCTCGAAGGCGAAGTCAAGTACCGCTGACACCATCTCGGTCGCCAGGCCGCGCCGGTGATAGGGGCGCGCCAGGGTGTAGCCGATTTCCGCGAAACGCGGGTCGTCCAAAGTGTGCAAGCCGACGTCCCCGACGAGGGTCGCCGTCTCCTGAAGCTCGGCGGCGAATTGAAACCAGCCGCCGGGAACACCGGGGGCCGCCACGGCCTGGGAACGGACGAACGCCATGGCCTGGTCGAGCGAGTAAGCGCCCCAGCCTTGGTAGCGCTCGACCTCTGTGTCCTGACGGTAGGCGAGGAAAGCATCGATGTCGCCGGGCTCGAAGCGGCGGAGGATCAGCCGCCTCGTCTGAATCCGGGGCGCACGCTCGCTCACTCGGATTCATAGAGGGCGATGGAGGCTCCGAACGGGTCCCGAATGATGCACCACTTACCCCAGCCGGCCGCGGCCGTGACCGGGTCCTCCAGCGTGCCGCCGAGACTGAGCGCACGCGCCAGCGCCCCCTCGATGTCCGCCACGACGGCATACGGAATCCATGTCGCTTGCTGACGGGTTGAGCGGATAAGCCCAGCGGCGGGCGGCGGCTCCGGGTCCGCGGGCGTCGGCTTCGGGCTCATCGAGTAATCGACGTGGTCACCGATGTCGATACATTCAGAGGCCCAGTCGAGGACCTCGGCATAGAAAATCCGGGCAGCGCCAGGCGCGGTCGAGTGAAGTTCAGTCCAGCCGATGGTCCCCACGCGGGGGCGGTCCGCCATTGACGACGCTCCCTGCAAGTCGCGCTCGCTGCCGACATGATACCGATGCATGGTAAACGCCGCCACGTCCCACTGTTAGGAACGCGCAAAATCCTGGCACCGCAACGCGCGGCTGAGGTCGTCGTTCGCCTCGCGGAGCATGCGGGCGAGGTTCGGAAGCTCCGCCTCAACCTGGTCGACTACGCGAGCCGAACGTTTGAGGACGCCCGGCTCCGCCCGGTAACCCGGGTACAGCGTCTTTGTGTAGGCGACGTAGAACTCGCGGTCACCGGCTCGCACTACGGCCGGCACAGCCTCGAAGTACGCGTCGACGTAGGGCTCGAGCAGGGCCTTCTGGCGGGACCACAAGAAGCCGCTCATGGCCGCCTCTGTCAGCTGCAGCGAGCCGTAGCCTTCGCCGGTGAAGCGCTTCCAGGCGGCCGCCTTGGAGGCGGAATCGGGCACGGACGTTTCGCAGCGCAGCCTGGCCCGCTGTCCGCGGTCCGATGGGTCGCGGGCGGTTTCGGCGTCGACCCGGCCCGCGGCGCCCGGCATCCCAGCCGCGACGTGCTTGGCCGCGATGCCCCAGCGCATGTCCTGATCGACAGTCAGGCCCTCGACACGCTCGGCGCCATCAGACAGGCGGGCGAGGAGATCGAGGTCGGCCGGGCTCTGCGCGAACCCGATGAGGGCCCGCATCCAAGAAATCTTCGCGTCCCCTTGGGGGGCGGTGCGGAGGCCATCAAAGGCCATCCCGGCCAGGCGCGCCGCGTACTCATCCCGTAGCTCGTCGGGGATGAAGCGGGCCAGCACCGTTTGCGCTTGCCCCAAGACGACCTCGACGATAGCGAGTTCGGTCTCCTGCGGGATGCGCGCGGCAACGACGGCGAGGTACTCCTGGGCCTTGAGCTGCGCATCGCGGACCATGCCCCAGAGCGAGGACCAGAGCAGTTGCCGGAAAAGGACATCATCGATGCGGTGAAGGTTCTCCCGCGCAAAAGCCACGGAACCGGGGTCGAGCGCCACCTTGAAGTAGCCATGGTCGTTGTAGTTCGGGAAAACGAGCTGGGGGGTGCGAAGGCCCACGGCCTCGGGGACTGCCGTCGCCGCCGCGTTGATGCTGGCCGAGAGCGGCGTGACGGTCAGCACTCCGTCCTCATCGCGGACAAGCCCGACCTGCAAGCTATGGGGCCGGATCGTGGGGTACTCGGCGGGCGCGGTCTGGCGGAGTGTCAGCGAGGAGACGCGGTCGCCATCGGCCTCGATTTCAGCGCTGACCGTGTTGACTGATTCGGTCTCAAGCCACAGCCGGGCCCACTCCTGGAGGTCGCGGCCGCTGCCCGTTTCGAGCGCGGCCAGGAACTGCGCCAGCGTCGTGTTCCCGTACGCATGCACGCGGAAGTAGTGGCGCATGCCCTCGCGGAAGCCGTCGAGCCCAATGGCTTGGACAAGCTGCTTCAGGGCCGAGGCGCCCTTGCCGTAGGTGATGCCGTCGAAGTTCAGGAAGGTCTTCTCGGTATCCTCAACCGTCCCCGCGATGGGGTGGGTCGTGACGAGTTGGTCGACGCGATAGGCCCACTGCTTGATGCTCGCGTTGAAATCCTGCCAGGCGCCCGTGAATCGGGTCGCGGAGGTCATGCAGAGGTAGGCCATGTAGGTGGCGAAACTCTCGTTCAGCCAGAGGCCGTCCCACCACTTCATCGTGACCAGGTCACCAAACCACATGTGGGCCATTTCGTGCAGCACGACTTCGGCGCGACCCCGGCGTTGGGTGTCGGTCGGCGGGTCCCGGAAGATGAAGTGCTCGTTGAACGTGACCGCGCCAGCGTTCTCCATCGCCCCCGGATTGAACTCCGGGACGAAGAGCTGGTCATACTTGCCGAACGGGTAGGGAATCCCAAAGAACTCCGCGTAAAAGTCCAGGCCCTGCCTGGTGACCGGGAAGAACTCGTCGGCATCGAAGTACTTGGCGAGCGAGCGCCGGCAGAAAACTCCGAGGTCAACGTCGCCGTGCTTCTCGTCGAATCGCGCGTACGGCCCCGCGATAAGCGCGACCAGGTACGTGCTGAGCAGGGGCGTCCGCTTGAACTGATGCACCTTGCGGCCATCCTGGGCAGCGGTCGCCGATTCCAGCGCGACGTTGTGGACGACCTCCCATTCAGCGGGCGCGGTCACGGTGAAATGGTACGTCGCCTTGATGTCCGGCTGGTCGAAACACGGAAAGAGGCGGTGCGCCTCGTATGGCTCGAAGTTCGAGTAGAGGTACTCTTCGCCATCTTCTGGGTCGATGAACTGATGGAATCCGTCGCCGCCGTGGTCGTACTCGTTGCGGTACTCTATCCGGACGACGTTGCTCGCGCGCAACGCTTCGCCTGGCAACGTCAGCCGGTAGCCGTCCCAGACGGGGTTCGGCACTTCAACGCCGTTTACCGTCATGGAAGCGATCTCCTTGCCGCGATGGCAAAGGAATGTGTCGCCGGAACCGGAATCCTGAAACGTAATGGTGACGACACCGCGGTATTCGGGCTGCCCTCGCATGAGGTCGAGGACAACGGCATAGGAGCAGTTCGAGATCCGTGCGGACCGGCCCACGGCTTCGGTCTGAGTCAGCACGTCGCGAGGAGATGGGGTGGTCATTGGTCATGCGCCCCAGTGGAAGATGAGGCCTAGCCTACAGCCTCAGCGCCCATGAGCACGATGAATCCAGCCTGCGCGAACCCATGGTCGGTAGTCGCGACCCGGCTCATCCGGCGTTCGACCATGACCTCCATGCTGATGCAGTCGGTCAGGCTCCAGTTCTTGTCGGCGAACTGGCGGTAGCGGGCTTCC
>CAMAUF010000183.1 GCA_945861295.1 bacterium
CCTGGCTCTCGAAGAGGAAGGCGCGGGCGGCCATCAGGGTCGCCTCGCACTCCGCTAGCCGGATCCACGCTTCCGGCATGTCCCTGACGAGCGTGCCGGACATCCAGGGTGTCTTCACCAAAGCCAGCTTCACGAACTCATCGATGGCCCCGCGCGCGATGCCGAGCGCGACCGCGCCCTTGTTGTAGGGCACCTGCACCGGGTTCCGCAGGGTTGGGTTTTCGTAGAGCTTGGTCGAAGCGAGCGCGTTCATCGGCAGCAGATGTTCGGGCGGGATGTAGCCATTCGCGACGCGTACGTCGGCGCTGCCAGAGCCCCGCAAGCCGGCCATGTTCCAGGTGTCCACGACCTCGAACTCGCCACGCGGGACCATCCAGGAGCTTTCCGCAGGCTTGCCGGTCTCTTGGTCGATCACTTCAGCGCCCGGGTTGAGGACCATGTTCCAGGTCGCGTTGTGGCAGCCACTGGCGAAAGCGCCTTGGTACGACATGCGCCAGCCGGCGCCTTCACGGCGCGCCTTGCGGTCGTAGGGCGTATTCGGTGTGCCGAGCCCGGAGCAGACCAGCATCTCCCAATCGTCCGCGATCCGGTGCGCCAACTTCGGGTCCATCTGGCGCAAGATCAGCGAGTTGATCTCGGAGTTGATCTGGACACACCAGCCGACCGATCCATCGATCGCCGAGCAGGCTTCGATGATCTCGATTTGGTCGCGGGCGAGGAGGTCTTCGCCGGCGAGCTCGGCCGGCATCGCGAACCGGTAGAGTCCCGCATCGGCCATCACCTTTGCCGCCCAAGCCGGCAAGCTCCGGAGCTCTTGGGCCTCGTCGCCGGCTTGCACCAGTTGTTCGCGGATCTTCGCCACGCGCTCCAGCGGCGGCGTCTTCTTGAGCTGTTCCATCCGATCAATGAGAGCTTGTTGGACCATTTGGACAACACCCCTTCCGGAGGCCATTCTCCACTCTTTTCGCTACGCGGCAAACAGATTGGCTGGGCAGCCAGCGAAGCCAGGCCAAGGGACAGGGTTGGGCGCTCTTCTACGTCACGATGCGCTGAATGTCCATGAACGTCATCGCCACCGTGCCCGCCATGAGCAGGGCGAACCCGGTCAGGTGGATCAGCGCTTCCTTTTCAGGCGCGATCCGGCGGCCGCCGCGCAGGATCTCCACGAAGACGAGGAAGATGCGGCCACCATCGAGCATGGGCAGCGGCAGGACGTTGAAGACCGCCAAGTTGAAGCTGAGCAGGGCGGCCAGCTCAATCAGCGACCGCCACCCGGCCTGGTCGATGATGTCGCCGGTGATTGCGGCAATGCCGACCGGCCCCTGGAAAGCCGGCTCGCCCTTGGTCGCTGCGCCGCCGCCGCCACCGATGCGCACTTGGAGTTCGTTCTTGGTCAGGATAACCGTCTCTAGCAGCGCTTCCAGCCCGCGCGGGACCGCTTCCCAGACGGGATACGAGACGTTTTCCGAGAAGTCGTAGAGGAGCCGGCAGTTGATGCCCAGCCCTTCGGCGTCGATGTCCGAACACGTGCCTGGAGCGCCGATCTGGATGCCGATCGGCCCTTCCAGCTCTGGCGGATGCCAGCGCGCGTAAACCTGCGCTTCCAACCGCGAACCCGCCCGGCTGATCACCCAATCCTGGGTCTCGCCGAGGTGGAGCCGGCTGGCATAGCGGAGTTCGCCCGTGTTCTTGATCTCCTTGCCTTCGATTTCGAGGACGATGTCGCCCGCTTGGAGGCCCTGGACTGGCTTCGACCCATCCTGCATCTCACCGGAAATCACCGAGTCGGTGGCCGGGGAGTTCGGCGACGTCGCCGTGATCTGCGCGAGGCTAAGCGACCGCTCCCGCGGGACCATAAACCCGACGGACATTAGGACGATGGCGATCACGACGTTCATGAAAATGCCGGCAAACATAACGACCAGGCGCTTCCAACGCGGGGCAGCCGCCAGTGATCGCGGGTCCCCCGGGTCCTCTTCGCCCAGCAGCCGGACGAAGCCGCCGATCGGCAGCCAGTTGATCGTGTATTCAGTTTCGCCACGCCGCCAAACCAGCCCCTTGATGCGGGGCGGGAAGCCGATGCCGAACTCCAGCACCTTGATCCCGAACGCCTTGGCCGTGATGAAGTGACCCAATTCGTGAAGGACGACGAGGACGACGAGGATGCCCAGGAACGGGAACACCGCCCGCATCAGCGTCAGCGGCTCGAAAGCGACAAGAAACGTCATTATCTACTCACTACTATCGACGCTGCGACCTTCCGCGCCCAGGCATCGGCCGCAATAACGGCCTCAAGCGGCGGGTTCGCCGTCGATTCGTGCCGGCCCAAGACCTGCTCGATGATGCGCGGGATGTCGAGGAAGCCGACCTCCCGCGCGAGGAATCGACCGACCGCGACTTCGTCCGCGGCCGCCATGACGGCCGGCGCCGTGCCCCCGGCGCGGCCCGCGTCCATCGCCAGCTTGAGGCACGGGAAACGCGCGATGTCGGGCTTGCCGAAATGGAGCGCGCCCGCCGAGGCAAGGTCGAGCACCGGCATCGGCGGCGACGGCATGCGCTCGGGATAGGCGAGCGCGCACTGGATCGGCAAGCGCATGTCCGGCACGCCGAGCTGCGCCTTGACGCTGCCATCCGAGAACTCGACGAGGGAATGGACGATCGATTCGCGATGGAGCACTACTTCCACCTTCTCCATCGGCACATCGAACAGCCACATCGCCTCGATGGTTTCCATGCCCTTGTTCATGAGGCTCGCGCTGTCGACGGTGATCTTCGCTCCCATCTTCCAAGTCGGGTGGTTAAGCGCCTGTTCAGGGGTAACGGCGGCCAGCTCGGTTTCGGGGAGGTCGCGAAAGGCGCCGCCGCTGGCCGTGAGCAGGATGCGCCGGATTTCGTGATTTTCTTCGCCCCAGAGGCATTGCCAGATCGCCGAATGCTCGGAATCGACGGGCCGGAGGCTGCCCCCGCCCGCGACCATCGCCTCCCGGATAAGGTGACCGGCCATGACGAGGACTTCCTTGTTGGCGATCGCGACAGGCCGGCCGGCCCGCAGGGCCAGAATCGTCGGCATCAGCCCGGCTGCCCCAGCTGTGCCCACCAGGACGAGGTCTACGTCCTCGGCGATCGCCATCTCGTCCATCGAGAGCCAGCGCGCGCCCGTGACCTCGACGGCGTGGTCCAGGGCCGGGCCCCAGGCATCAGCGCAGACATACTTCGGCCGGAAGGCCTCGACCTGCCGCGAAAGCTCGACAGTGTTCTTACCCGCAGCGAGCGCCACGACGGAAAACCGGTCGGGGAGCTGGCGAATCACATCAAGCGCCTGATGCCCGATCGAGCCCGTCGAGCCGAGGACGGCGATTCGGATGGGTTGTGTCATTGCAACCATCCTACCCGGTGGCGCGCCTGGCGGCGACCGGCGGGCTCACAACCGTCGCAGCCCCAGCCGGGGCCGAGCAGGCCGCTTCGCAGGCCGCAGGGCCGCCCGGTGGCCGCCGCACGGGGACTTTTTTGGCCGATCTCTTGTTAGCCAATGTTAACAGTGCTACAACATGGGCGAGGGGGCCGCGCTGGGTGTCGTGTCCGCTCCACACATCCGCCGCCCCCTCTAGCCTCTCCCCGTTCCCCTCCGGTTTCGTGCCAGAGAGCGCGCCCGCTACACTAGCCCCATGACCACAGAAGTCCGCACCCAACGCGCGCCCGTGCCCCGCGTCAGCCATGAGGCGAAGGTCGCCGTGCTGTTCACGACACCGGAAACAGTCCACGCCGACTTCGCGCGGGTGATGGAGTTCGCCGATTTCCGCGACCACCTGCCCGCCGGGCGGGAGACGCTGCTCAAGGTCAACATCTCGTGGCAACACTACTACCCGGGCTGTTCGACCAGTCCGTGGCAGCTCGACGGCGTCGCCTCCGCCCTCGAAGGCGCCGGATATTCGCCGATAATCCCGGTCCAGAACGGCACCGTCGTCGTCGATTCCCACGAGGGCGAAGCGGGAAACAAGCACGACCGCGTCCTCGCCAAGCACGGCCTTCGCAGCGTGCACCTTCAAGACCCGGGCGCGCGTTGGGTGCCGTATGCCCCCAAGGCGAAGATGCTCGTCCTTGACCAAATCTTCCCCGACGGCATCGAGATCCCGGAGATGTTCATCGGCGCCAACATCATCCATCTGCCCACGCTCAAGACGCACGTGTTTACGACGATGACCGGGGCGATGAAGAACGCCTTCGGCGGCCTCCTCAACAACCGGCGCCACTGGACGCACTCGGTCATCCACGAAACGCTCGTCGACCTCCTCCAGATCCAGCACGAGATCCACACCGGCGTCTTCGCCGTCATGGATGGGACGATTGCGGGCGATGGCCCCGGTCCGCGGGCGATGCGCCCGCACGTCAAGAACATCATCCTCGCGAGCAGCGACCAGGTCGCAATCGACGCCATCGCCGCCAAGCTCATGGGCTTCGACCCGCTCTCCATCCCCTTCATCCGGCTGGCGCATGAGGCCGGGCTCGGCATTGGCGACCCGCGCAAGATCGAAGTCGCCGGGACCGACATCTCTGGCGTAAACTTCCACTTTCGCGGCGACGAAAACACGTTCGCCAGCTGGGGCCAGAAGAAGATCTACTGGGGTCCGTTAAAGCCGTTCGAAAAGCTGCTCTTGCGGACTCCGATCGTGCCCTGGGCCTTCGCGGCGTCCAACCTGTACCACAACAAGTACTGGTATCCCTTCCAAGGCAAGCGCCGGATCGCGGAGATGCTCGAAACAGAGTGGGGGCAACTCTTCAAGACGTATTAGCGCGGGGCCGGCGGTGAGGATGCGTCCGCCGCCGGTCGCCAAGCGTAGGGTAGGAGATGCGTATGCGGTCCCTCCGAGTCGCCCTGCCGGCCGCCGTCGTGGGCCTGGCCGTAGCCTTCCTGGTAGCGGGCGCTGGGTCGGCGCAACAACCCACGCGCCGCGCCGTCGTCGCGGGCCTCGCCGCCGACAGCATCCGGACCGCGACCGCCCCAACGGCAACGCCGACGCCGACGCTCACGCCGATAGTCACGCAAGTCGTAGGCGCGGAGGTTGCGATCCAGGGCTTCGCGTTTTCGCCGAACAGCGTCACCATACGCAAGGGCGAACGCGTCCTCTGGACGCACAAAGACGGTGGCACGCAGCACGGGATCGTCGCGAACGACTTCAGTTTCCAAAGCCCGATCGGCTCATCGGGATTGATGTACTCCCACCTCTTCGAAGCCACGGGGACATACCCCTATCGTTGTAGTGTCCACAGTTTCATGACCGGAGCGGTCGTCGTCACCGAATGACGTCTCCGCCCTTTGGCCGAAGCTTTCGCCGTACCCAGGGGCTAACCTAGCGCCCATGGTATCTCCCGCGCTCCCCGCCAAGCCCATCGCTATCGGGCGTGAAGCTGAAGTCTACGCC
>CAMAUF010000184.1 GCA_945861295.1 bacterium
GAAGCCGCTGGCGCCGGCGACGACGGCGGCCATTACAGCGCGTTCGTCGGTGTAGGACGTCATCATCAGGACGTTGGTTTCGGGCAGGAGCTGACGGATGTCGCGGCAGGCTTCGATGCCCGAGAGGCGGGGCATCCTCACGTCCATGACGACCAAGTTGGGCTGCTTTGCCCGTGCCTCGCGGACGGCCTCCAACCCATCGCGCGCTTCGCCGACCACGCTGAACTCGGGGTGTGCTCGCAGCATCGCCTTGAGGCCGCCGCGCACGAGATCGTGGTCATCGGCAATCACGACGCTAATCGTCTCGCTCATCGTCTCCCCTTCGTACGGTCACCCGGACCGTGGTCCCCATTCCGGGAATGCTCATCGTCCAGAGCGTGCCGCCGAGACGTTCCGCGCGCGTTCGCATGGTCACCATCCCGAGGCCGGTCCGGACGCTCGCCGCATCATAGCCGATGCCGTTGTCCTGCACGGTGAGCGCGACTTCATGGGCCGTGGCGCGGAGGTCGATGGCAACCTTGGTGGGCGAACCGTGCCGGACGGCGTTCGAGATCGCCTCGCGCGAAATGAAGACCAGGTCCTCGACCTCGCGTGGCGCGAGTTCTTGCGCCGCGAGGGCCCGGATGTTCATCACGGTGTCGATGCCCGGCGGCACGAGCCGCTGGATGATGAAGGCGAGGTCCCGCGCCAGGTCCGGGGCGCCCGTTGGGGTTTCCGCTTCAAGGACCGTGATATAGCCGCGAATGTCGCCGATGAGGCCGCTGATCCGGTCTACGCAGCCATCCAGGGCGGTCACGCAGGCGTCCGGGAGGGTGTACTCGTGCCGGAACGAATCGACCTCGAGTCCGATGGCATAGAGCGACTGGATGGTGCCGTCGTGGAGGTCGTGGGCGATGCGGTTTCGTTCTTCAAGCAGTTGCACACGGTCGCTCCGGGCCCGCGCCAGCGCCATCGAAACGGAGGCGGCGGCGTGCATCGCCATGAACGTGGCGGCGAGTTCGTCGGCCGCCGTGAAGGGAGGCTTGCCGCGTGTCCTGGTCATGTACAACGAGCCGATCGTCCGACCGACCGCCCGGATGGGGACGCCGAGAAACGCGGTCATGTCGGGATGCGAGGCAGGCCAGCCGGTGAAGCGCGGGTCGAGCTGCAAGTCCTCGAGGCGGATGGGGCGGGTGTGCCGGGCGAGTTCGCCCAGGAGCCCGCGCCCCGTCGGCGGCTTTCCTAGGCGCCCCGTGGTCTCCTGGTCGATGCCGGCGAAGATGAATCGTTCCAGTTGGCCGGCGTCGTCGAACGTCGAAATCGCCGCAAATTCCGCGTCCACCGTTTCACGGGCGCGGTTCGCTAGCCGATTCAAGACGTCTTGCAGATTCTCGACGCCAACGAGCGCCTCGCTGGTCAGGCTCATCTCCCGGAGCAGCCCTTCGGCAAATCCGAGGTGACTGTTGTTGAGTGGTCCTTGGCCGTCCAGAGGTTCTTGCACCGCCCGAGCATACGCGTGCTTCGAGGCAGCCACGACGGCCAGGGACGAGGGACGCTCGCAAGCGGTACCGCTTGGCCCTCACCCGGAGTGCGAGGCGGCCGGACGATTGGTCCATGCCGGGCCGCCTCCTTGTTATTGCGCACGATCCAGTGCTCAGTCATGCGCTCGTTGGCCACCTCCAACGCGCGACCGAGCGACTGGTGATCGCGGAGCGGACCCCGGCGAACTGTCGGGCGACCGACGTGGTTGTGGGCGCCTCATCGAGCCTGACTCCGGAGGACTGCCTCGCGATCGCGCAAGCCGGCGCGGTCGCGGTCATCCTGGCGGCGCTGCCGAACGCCGGCGAAGAGCGCGCCTACACGACGGCCGGCGCCGCGGCTTATCTCCCAATGGCCGTCCATGGCAGCACGCTCGCGGATGTCGTGGCGGCGATCATGGCATCTGCCCCGTAGGGCGGGACATAGGCCCGCGCCCGCTACCGCAGTTCGCCCGGCGCGGTCGTTTTTACGCGGTCGACGGTCGTCTCCCAGAGGAAGTCGACGAGGGCGGCTTCGCGCTCGGGTGCGTCGAACTTGCCGGCGCGGATCGCGTCGCAGAGTTCGTCGTAGCGTCCCCGGCAGGCGAGTTCGACCTCGTGGAAGGTCTCGGGCGGCTTGGCGGCGCCGACGAGAGCGTCGAGCATGGGCCATTCCTTGCGGACATAGCCCTCCTCGGTGGCGATTTCACGGCGCACGATGCCCAACGTGTTCGAGGCCACGAGCAATTGGAAGCGGAGCCAGCGATCCTGCTGGGCGGCGGATTGTTTGCGGAGAAAGCCCTCGACGGCGTCGAGGAGTTCGGCTGCGGTTGGGCGGTCTTGCATTTCAGGCGACCTCGCGTCCGGTGATGAGCCGGAGGACTTCCAATTCGGTGTCCGCGCCTCGGCGGCCGATGGCGGCGTGTTCGTGGCTGTCCATCACGTGGTCCATGTGCTGGCGGGCCTGCATCATCGTGATCACCGACCAGCGGACGTTTTGGAGGACTTCCCAGAGCTTCATGCGTTCGCGGTCGATGGTTTCGCCGCTATGGCGTTCGTAGGCCTTGAGCCAGGTCTCGCGGTCGGTGACTCCACCGGCGGCGAGGTCTTTGCGGTTGAAGCGCCAGACGCGGGTGCAGAACCAGCTCAGGTCTTCCTCGGCCTCGCCGGCGTGCGTGCCTTCCCAGTCGAGCATGGCGGTCAGGCCCTGCTTGTCGTACATAATGTTTCCGGTCCGCAGGTCGCCGTGGACGATGTGGACGGGCCGCGTTTGCGGCTTCAGGTTGGGGCAGTTGCGGACGACGTAACGGAGCCCCCATTCGACCACGGGGTGCGGGCTGAGCTTCTGCTTGTCGTACTCAGCGAACTGCAGGAGCGCCGCCGAGAGCAGCGGGTCTTCCGTTGGCGCCGGCGTCCGCATCGGGACATCGATCTCGCCGGGGCGGACGGAGTGCAATTTGACCAGGTCCTCGGCCAGGTGGTCGATGAGCGCCACCCGCGCGTCGGCGTAGTCGGGGCTGGTGGTCAACTGGCGAGGGTTCGTGTCGCCCGGCATGCGGGTCATGAGCATGAAGGTCTGGCCGCGCTCGTTTTCGCCGACGAAGATCGGCTTGGGCGAACGGCAGCCGCGTTCATAGGCCGCTTTCATCACGGCGAACTCGGCGCGGGACTTGGCGGCGTCGTCGCGGGCCGGCGGGCTCAGCCGCACGACGAGTTCGTCGGCCCCGGTGTCCGCGGCCCAAGAGTCGTGCATGGCGCCGCCAGCGAGCAGCTTGGCGCCGCGTACTTCGGCCTGGGGGGAGGCGAGCCCCTGCCGCACCGCGGCCGCCACAATCTCTGGGCTCCCGATAGTCGTGTCACTCATAGCCGTATTCTCGCGCGCTCTCGCCGTGGTGCAAACCCGGGGCGGCTTGATGGCGGTCGACGGTCAGGTACTTCTTCGACCGCGGTCGTTGCGCTTCCCCGATGGGTTGGCGACGACGGGCGGGCTTCACGAGGGGCGGGCGGTAAGGGATGGGCCCTGGGCGTACTCGTACCGCGCCGGCCCGTGGGCAAAGAAGGCCGTGACGTTGTACGCCGGGCGCAGGGCGTGCCACGGGGTGCCGGGCCGCAGGAAGTCAACGGCCCAATCGCGCGAGAGCGTCCCTTCGACTTCGTCGAGCGGGACTCGGAGCCCGAAGCGGAGCAGGGCGGGCGCGCCATCGTCTTGGCCTGGGACCAGCAGGGCGTCGTACTTCAGCATGGTCGCGTCGCAGCGGCGCAGGCCGCCAATGCGGATGGCGCACAGTTTCCCGGCCTCATCCGTCAGCGTGATTCGTATCTCGTGCGGGCTACGGTCGATGGCGACTTCGCCAGCCCGGCGCCCGCCGCCGAAGCGCTCGCGCGCGGCCGCCAATTGGCCCGCGCCCTCGACGACCGAATCGATCAGGACGTTGCGGATTTGGACGCCCTGTCTCGCGCCGAGCAAGAGCATAGCTTCGCGGTAGGGGCCGGCGGGCGAATCGGCGGCATCGACCACCAGGACCTTCGCGTAGGCCGGGACGGGGCGGATGAGCGTGTCGGGGAGGAGCGGCGTCGCCTGCGCCTTGGAGAGCTCGAAGGTGAGGCTGTAGACGGTGGCGGAAGCGAAGTCCCAGCCGCCGGCCTCCGCGGCGCCCGGCAAACGGTCGGGGATGGCGGCCAACGGCCGTGTGCCGAAGTCAGGCATTGGTGGCTCCTCTGGTAAACGCGGGCGAACTCGCGAACGCGGCTTGGGCGCCGAGCGCCTGGGCGGCATGCCCGGCGAAGATTGCGGGCGCCCAGCCGTTAGACAGGGTATGGCCCCAGGCGAGGCGTGGGCCCCCGGCGGGCGCCAAGGCTACGGCGGCGGCGAGACACTCCTCCGCCGTGGGGAAGCCCCCGAGCACGCGGCTCGTCAGTCGCACGCGCAGGAGCGTGAACGGCTCATCTGGCAACCCCTTCGGGGCTTCGACCTGCCACTCATGGCCGAGCGCCGCGAGGGCGGCCGTTTCGGCGACCACCCAGCATCCGGCGGCCGGGGCGGCGTCGTTGAGCCATGTCCGCGCTTCCTCTGGCGCCGCTCCCGACCGGGCGATAGCGAGGGCGAGCGCGCCGAGCCCGAGAAAGCTCCGGCCGGTGTTCAAGACGTGGACGCTGTTGGCGTCGACTTTGTGGCGGCCGAGTTCATTCCGGGCGGCCGCGGCCGCCGTGAACGCGGCCGAATATCCGTACGGCCCGACCAGGCAGATCAGGGGCAGCGGACTGCGTGGCGCAAGGTCGAGGAAGGCCTCCAGGTAGTCTTGCCGCGATGGCGGGTCGCCGAACTGCCGTTTCGAGGCTTCGGGCGTCACGACCCGGATGCCGGCCTCCCCATCGGCGAGGCCGGCGGTGTAGTCGACCACCACCTGCACGCTGGCGGTCACGGGGCGACCCTCACCGGGCGGTTGACGAAGTGCGGCATCACTTCCTTGGCGAACAAGCGGAGGGCTTCGATGTTCTCGGCTTGCGTGGTCCAGCGCCCGCCGACGCCGATGTTGAGGGCGTCCACGCCGAGCGCGTCCCAGTCCTCGCAGGCGCGGGCGACTTCGTCCGGGTTGCCGATGAGGCGGCCGACCTGGTCAGCGCCCAGCGGTGGGCTAAAGGCGTTTCCGGCGCCGAGCGAGTGCGAGTGGTAGGCCGGACTCGGATAGGTGCTGCCCATGGTCATCAGGTACGAACTGAGCGGCCCGGCGAGCTGATCCTGGGCCTTGCCGACCTTTTCGCGCGCGGTGGCGGTGTCGGCGTGGATGTACATCTGGCCCTGGGCGCGGACCTTGGCGTTGATCGTCGCGCCGAGCGGCTCGTCGCAATCTTTGAGGGCGCGGCGATA
>CAMAUF010000185.1 GCA_945861295.1 bacterium
TCGGTTCGCATCGGGCCGTACGTCCTCGCTGGCTGCTGCAAGGGCGCGGCTATGATTCACCCCAACATGGCGACCATGCTCGCCTACCTGACGACCGACGCGCCCGTCCATCACGCATTTCTCCAAGCGGAACTGCGCCAGGCCGTCGACCGCTCGTTCAACATGCTCGCGATCGACACGGACACGAGCCCGAGCGATACCGTCCTCGTCTTCGCCCGTCAACCGGCCGCTGGCGAGGCCGTGCTGGACGGCGCCTCGCCGCTCGCGGATGAGTTCCGCGCCGGGCTCCGCGCTATGTGCACCCACCTCGCCCGCGAAATCGCCCGTGACGGCGAAGGCTCGACCCGGATGATCGAAGCCCGCGTCACCGGCGCGGCCACCGAGGCCGAAGCCCGCCATCTCGCGCGCCTGTTTACGACATCCTACCTCTGGAAGTCCGCCGTCCATGGGGCCGACCCGAACTGGGGCCGCATCTCCGCCATCATCGGCCGTTCGGAAGTGACCTTCGACGAGGCCGACGTGACCATCGACCTCTGCGGCGTCCGCGTCTTCGAAGGCGCCCGGCCGACGGCCTTCGACCCGGCCGAGGTTTCGCGGCGCATGAAGGCCGACGAGGTGCCGATCATCGTCGACCTTGGCGCGGGCTCCGCTTCCGCGACGGCCTGGGGCTGCGACCTCACCCCCGAGTACGTCCACCTCAACGCGGACTACACGACGTGACCGGGCCGCTCGTGATCAAGATCGGCGGCAGCACGCTCGGTTCGACGGACACGACCTTTCGCGACATCGCCGGTCTGGCCCGCGCTGGCGCTGTTCCGGTCGTCGTGCATGGCGGCGGCGCCGAGGCGAGTCGCTGGCTGGAACGCATGGGCATCGCATCCCGCTTCGAGCGCGGCCTCCGCGTCACGGATGCAGCGGTGCTGCCGGTTGTCGTCGCGGTCTTCGCTGGCCTGGTCAACAAGCGCATAGTCGCGGCGATCAACGCGGCCGGGGCGATAGCCGTCGGTTTCTGCGGTGCCGATGGCCGCGTCCTTGAATGTCGCCTCGCCGACCCCGCCCTCGGCTTCGTGGGCGAACCTGAGCGTGTTAACACTGTCCCGATCGAGGCGCTCCGCAACGCGGGGATCATCCCGGTGATCGGCCCGATCGGCTGCGTCCCCGGCGAAGTGGCCGACCAGCTCGTCAACGTGAACGCCGATACCGTGGCGGGCAACATCGCGGCGGCTCTGGGCGCCGAGCGCCTCCTCTTCCTGACCGACGTCGAAGGCGTGCGCGGCGCGAGCGGCGTGGTCGAGCCGGAGCTGACGGGCGCCGACGCTCGCCAGTTGATCGCAAGCGGCGTCATCAGCGGCGGCATGATCCCCAAAATCGAAGCCTGCCTCCACGCCGCGTCGCTCGGCGTGTTGGCGCAAATCATCGACGGCCGCGTCGATGGCGCGCTGCTGGGGTGGCGCGGCAAGGGCACCACCGTGCGCCCGTAACACGGTTGCGATTCGTGCGACATCTGTTAATGTCGTTGCCGTAGCCTGGGGCGGCGGGCGGATCCCAGTGATCCGTCGCGGTCTCGCGCACACGTGCCGCCCTACGGAGTCAGGTGATTTGGACGACGACGCCATCCCAGCCGCGCCATTCGACCTCGACGACCCCGCGCTCTACCTCAATCGTGAGTTGAGCTGGCTCGACTTCAACGAACGCGTCCTCGCGGAAGCCACCGACCCGCGCAACCGTTTGCTCGAGCGGGTCAAGTTCGTCGCCATCACGGCCAGCAACCTCGACGAGTTTTTCGCGAAACGCGTGGGCTGGCTAAAGCGGGCGCTCCAGTCCGACCCTCGCACGACCACCGTCGACGGGCTCACCGTCGGGGCCCAGCTCAAGCTGGTGGTGGAGCGGAGCCACGGGCAACGGCGCGCGATGGACGCGGCCTGGGCCGCCTTGCAACCGCTCCTGGCCGAACACGGCATCCAGATCGTGGCGTTCACCGACCTTGATCCCGCCGCGAAGGGCCGGCTCACCGATTACTTCAAGAGCGCCATCTTCCCCGTCCTCACGCCGCTGGTGGTCGACCCGGCGCATCCCTTCCCCTTCATCTCGAGCGGCAGCCTGTCCCTCGCACTCAACGTGCGCCATGCCGCCACCGGCGTCGACCGTTTCGCGCGTGTCAAGATCCCGCAGAACCGCCCGCGCTTCCTCGATGCGGGCGAGCGCCGGTTTGTGCTGATCGAAGAC
This sequence comes from bacterium, assembly GCA_945861295.1. Taxonomy (GTDB): domain Bacteria; phylum Chloroflexota; class Dehalococcoidia; order Tepidiformales; family Tepidiformaceae; genus CAMAUF01. Next base: position 2,227 of record CAMAUF010000185.1, read on the forward strand.
GTGATCGCTTCGCACATCGGTATGCTCTTCCCTGGGATGGAGATTACCGAGTCCCAAGTCCTCCAGGTGCTGCGCAGCGCGGAGATCGGGACGCCCGGCGAAGAGGCGAGCGACCTGCTTGAGGTGATCGAGAGCGAGCTCCGCCGGCGCCGCCTGAACGAAGCGGTCGGCCTTGCCGTTTCGGGTCGCCTGGCCGCCAGCCGCCTCGAGCTGATGATCGAGGAACTCGACCTCGCCGCCGATGACGTCTACGTGACCGCCGGCATGCTTGGCCTCTCCGACCTCATGCAGATCGGGACGCTGCCCATCGCCGAACTCGTCGAGCCCCCGTTTGTCCCCGCCATCCCCTCGACATTCCAGCGAGTGGGCGACCCGGCCGAACTGTTTGCCGCGATCCGCGAGCGAGACATCCTGGTCCATCACCCCTACGAGTCGTTCGACGCTACCGTCGCCCGTTTCATCGATGAGGCCGCCACCGACCCGTCGGTGCTCGCCATCAAACAAACCCTGTACCGGACGTCGAACGATTCGCCCATCCTCAGCTCGTTGATCGATGCCGCTGGCCGCGGCAAGCAGGTCGCCGTGCTGGTGGAGCTGACGGCGCGCTTCGATGAGGCCCAAAACATCGAGTGGGCGCGGCGCCTGGAGACGGCCGGCGTCCATGTCGCCTATGGCCAGCCGAGCCTCAAAGTCCACAGCAAGATCTGTCTCGTCGTCCGCGAAGAGCCTGGCGGCGTCACCATGTACGCGCATATCGGCACCGGCAATTACAACTCGAGGACAGCACGGGTCTACACGGATTTCGGCCTCTTTACGGCTGACCCCGCGATCTGCGCCGACCTCGTCCAAGTCTTCAACCATCTCACCGGCTTCAGCGACCACATAGAAACGCGCGAACTGCTCGTCGCTCCCTCGAACCTACGCTACCGGCTGGAGGAGCATATCCGCCGCGAGATCGCGGCGGCGCGTGCGGGGCAACCGGCCCGCGTCATCCTGAAAGTGAATGCCGTCGAAGATCGCGACTTCTGCCGGCTTCTGTACGAGGCGTCTCAGGCCGGGGTCAAGGTCGACCTCATCTGCCGCGGCATCTGCCGCATCCGGCCCGGCATCCCCGGCCTGAGCGAGAACATCCGGGTGGTCAGCGTCATCGGGCGGTTTCTCGAACACTCACGCGTCTACGCGTTCGAAAACGGCGGCGCGCGCGAACTCTATATCGGCAGTGCGGACATCATGAAGCGCAACCTCGACGAACGGATCGAGGTGCTCACCCCGGTCCGTCGTCCGGAGTTGCGCCAGCAGGTCGAGGCGCTCCTCGATGTCTACCTGACGGATGCCCGCCAAGCTTGGCGGCTCCTCGATAGCGCCTGGTCACGCGACGACAGCGCGACCGAGCCCGGCAACCAGCAGCGGTTGCTCGCCCAGGCCCCGTTCAGCTAGGCGCTCGACGCCCGCCTCAGCACCGCGACCGGTAGGGAGTGTCATCGCTCGGCGCCACCAGCTCCGCCGCCAATCACGGCTCGTGCCGAGACCGGAAATCCCGCTCAGGCGGGTCCTCCTGGAGATTGCCTGTGTTCTCCCGATGCTGGCGGCCCTTCCGGTAAATCCAGTCAGAGACGGGCGCCAGTTCGAGCAGGAGGATCGAGATCGCCGTCAACAGGACGGCCGTCAGCCAGAGTTCGGCGGCGGCGAGGAGGCCGATCCCCGCGACGAGCCAGACGGTAGCGGCCGTTGTCGCCCCTGCCACCGCCCCGCGCCGATGGAAAATCAGGCCGGCGCCCAGGAAGCCGATCCCCTGCACGACGCCCGCTGCGACGCGGTCGCCCTCGCCGTATTGCGCCGAGACCTGGCCGAAGATCGCGGCCGCCCCGGCGACGAGTCCGGAGGTCCGGATGCCCGCCTCATGCCCGCGGTACTCCCGCTCGGCGCCGATGAGCGAGCCCAAGGCCGTGGCCAGCAGCGTCCAGAGGGCGATCTCGAGTTGGTCAGCGTTGCTCATGGCTTTCGGTAGTGCGCGATGATCAGCGTCTCGAAGTCGCGAGGCCCGGAACAAACGGCGCAGGTCAGGTACCAGATCCAGACGCGGTCCGGTTTGCGGCCGTAGCGCGTGCTTGCGGCCGCGACGGTTGCCTTCACCGCGGCCTTCATGCCGCCCATCGGCGCGGAGGCGAGCCGGCTGAAGGCGACGCCGCCTGGCCGATAGGCGCGACGAGGGTCGAGCCCTTCGGCTTCGAGCAGGAACGGCCGTCGCATCCGTCCCGGGCCAATCAGGAGCATGGGGTCAGCGGGGACCCCCGCTCCCGCCTTCGTTGCCTTTTGCAGGAGCTTCAGCCGCGCCCCGCCGTAGCCGATCGGCACGCCCATGACCGCATTGAGCGCGCCCTTGACGAAGCTGATCTCCCGCCAGTCGCTTTCGACTTCATGCCAGTCGCTGTGTTCAAGGCGCGGGCAGTCGCAGGTTGGATCGGGCCGTTCGGGCTCCGCCTCGGCCTTGGTCATCGCCATGCCGTCTTCGCGGGGCGGGGCTGGACGGTTGTCTTTGCGCACGGGGACGCGGCGTCGCTGGGTTGCCATCGCCCAACAATACCAGGCGGCGGCATTTCCTACAGCGCGATCCAGACAGCGCCCAGCGCCGGGAGCGCGAAGGCCCCCCGGATGCGCACGCCTTCCAGCCTGCGGTCGCTGCAGAGAAGGACTTCGCCCCCGATGACCGACATCGGTAACGCCTTGGGCGCCGTCGCCGTGTTCACCGCCACGACGATGCCGCGCCCCGCCGGATGCCGCCGCATGACGACGAACACGTCCGGGTCGTCGCCGATCACCGTCTCATCGCCCGCGTGCAGGGCCGGTTCGCGCTTGCGTGCCTGGATCGCCCGGCGGTAAAGCGCGAGCAGCGAGTTGCGGTCGCTGAGTTGGCTCGCGACGTTGATCGCGGCGGGCCCGAACGGCAGCCACGGTTCGGCGGTGCTGAACCCGCGTTGCGCGCTCGCGTCCCACTGCATCGGCGTCCGTTCTGGGTCGCGCCCCTCCCAGAGGAAGCGCGACGGGTCGCGGAGCCGCGCTTCGGGGATGGCGGTGTCGGCCATGCCGATCTCCTCGCCGTAGTAGAGGAACGGGGTCCCAGGCAGCG
>CAMAUF010000186.1 GCA_945861295.1 bacterium
AATTGGGACGGTCGTGAACCTCGCTTCGCGGCTCTGCGCGGCGGCCAAGGGCGGCGAGGTGCTGATCAGCGAACGCGTCTACGCGATGGTCGAGCCGCACGTCGACGCCGCCCCAGCGGGCGACCTCGAACTGAAGGGCATGTCGCGGCCGGTGCAAGCGTGGCTGGTGCACGGCATGCGCGCGTAGGCGCGCGTCGCGAACTGGTGCCGAGAGGGGGATTCGAACCCCCACGCCTATACGGCTTCCGATTTTAAGTCGGCGGCTTCCCGTTCGCGACGTGACGGGACGGCTCAAATAGGGCCGTTTTGGGCTTTAAAAGGGGCAAAGAATGGCCGTTTTGGGTCGAAACACGCGGGGCGTTCGTCGAGTGCCGCGCAGGTTTAGGGGTACGATTGGGGTACGGTCCGCAACGCATTTGCGGCGGCCTCGGGCGAATTGGCCCGAGCGCTCGGGGATGGTGTCGAGGCTCCGGACGGACGTGCTTCGCTTCGGGAGGCCCAGACGACGGCGGCCCTCGGTGCGACGCGAATTGGTCCCCGTGCCCGGCTCTCTTTGCAGTGGCAGCGGATCGGCGCGGTTGGCGACCCAGCCGGAGGACGGGCCAGAGATGTGCAGGAGCACGCGGCCGAGCGTCAGGACCGCGGCGGATTCCCCGACCTCGCGGCTGGGCGCGAGGCGATGGGGGGTGGGGGGTGCGACCGGGGACGGCCGGTGTGGGTTGGGGGACGTGCCAGGTTGTAGAGCCGGAGCCGCGGGTAGCGGCTATCGGTGCGTCGAGCGTTCATAGTCATGAGTCTACTCCGTCGGGGGTTGGTTCTTCGCGCGCCCAGCGGTCGAGTTCGGCCCATCGGTCCCAGAGCCACGCGGCCTGACCGGCGGGGTCCCCAGGAATGGCCGCGCGAGCGAAGCGGCGAACCCGGATGGCAACCTCTCCGCCGATCAGTTCGCCGGACAGGAGAGCTCCGTAGTCGCTGGCCGTATCGAGCCCCCGATGTTCGCCGAAGACGACGTACGCGTCGGGCACTGCCGCCAGCGCGGAGAGAAAGGCGCCGGTCCGGGGCGGGAGCACGCTGCGAAGCGCCCAGGCTCGCCGGGCGTCTTCGGACCCGGTCTCGGTAAGCCGGGCAACTGCCCGCTGGAGGCGAGCGGGGCTGAACAGGGCGCCCTCTGGGAAGATGAGCACTCCGTCATTTGGCCCGAGACCGGCGGCGAGGGCGCTTACCCTATCACCAGCAGGAATGGACTCAGGAGGACGAGCAGAAGGGCGAAGGCCACGTAAAGCGGAATCGTGACCGAGCGCCGAAGCCAGGCGCGGGCGAAGGACTCGTGCCTCCACGGCGCCGGGGCACTCATGTCCACGTTGCGGGGAGTCCCGAGGCGAGGGGAGCGGACGAGCGAAGGGGCACGGGTCCGAAGATGCGCTCCAGGGCCTCGCGACGGTATTCGAAGATGCCCTCGACCTTCTGTCGCACCGTCCGGCACCCGAGGAGGTCACCGGCCAGGCCGAAGGGAAGGGCGTAGTGGATGATGTCGCGCATCTCCGTGCCCCCGGCAACCGCGCGGAAGTGGTGCTGGTGGTGCCAGAACCGGTACGGGCCGGCGCGCTGCTCATCGACGAAGAGGGCGCCGTCGCCGACCTGGGTGATTTCGGTGACCCAGAGCACGCGCACGCCGGGAACGGGCGCGACGTTGTAGGTGACGATCAGGCCAGGGTGCATCTTCGAAGGCAGTTTCGACGTTGGCTTCAAGTTCAGCCAGGGCGGTGTGATCTCCGGCAGTCTGGACGGGTCGGAGAAGAACTGCCAGGCCTCGTCGAGCGGGATGGGAAGGAACTGGGTCCCCTCGATGCGGTGCAGTCGCATGGTCAGGAGCCCTTCAGCGCCGCACTGAGGGCGCCGGCGACCTCCGGGTAGCGAAAGGCGAAGTCCGCCTCCTGTAGCCGGCGCGGGATGACGCGCTGGCTCGACAGGAGCAGTTCGTCCGCCGCTTCACCGAGGAGCGTCCGGAGCGCGAATGCCGGCACCGCGAAGAGTGCAGGGCGCCGCAGCACGGCGGCCAGCGCCTTCGTCAGTTCGCGGTTCGTCACCGGCGTGGGTGCCGTCACGTTGTAGACCCCTGACATGTCCGAGGTGATCGCGTGCAGGATGACGGAGACTACGTCGTCGAGCGCGACCCAGGAGAACCACTGCCTGCCGCTTCCGAGGCGCCCGCCCAGGCCGAACTTGAACGGCAGTGCCATCCGGCTGAGGGCGCCCTTCCCCGGTGCAAGGACGACGCCGAGCCTCAGGATCACCGTCCTTGCGCCGGCCCGCTCGGCATGGAGGATCTCCGCCTCCCATTCTTTGGTGAGCTCCGCGAGGAAACCGGTTCCTCCCTTGCTCCCCTCGTCGAGGACCTCGTCGCCGCGGCTCCCATAGATGCCGACCGCGGAAGCCGCGATGAGCGCCGGCGGGTTGGTCATTCTTTCGAGGTGCGAAACGAGCAAGCGAGTCGAGTCGACCCGGCTCGCGCGGAGGGCCGCTTTCCGGGATTTCGTCCACCGCCCCTGGCCGATCGACTCCCCGGCAAGGTGAACGATGGCGTCGAGTCCTTCCATGGCATCCTCCCGGAGCCAGCCGCCGGCCGGGTCCCAGACCGCGTCCGGCTCGTCCGGCTTGCCGCGCACAAAGCGGCGGACCTCGTGCCCTTCGATTTCGAGTCGCTGTCGAAGGGCGCTACCGATCAGGCCTGAACTACCCGTAATTCCGATTCGCATGTCATGCTCCCGTGCGCTGTTGTCCGCCGTCCCTGAGGGACGCTGGGGCGATCTCGCGACAAACTGTGGACGACCGACCCTATAATGTCAAGGGATTGCACAGAATTCGTCTAGAGTTATAGAGTGGGATCATGCTTGTCCGTATCGGTGCCCTCAGCGAGATGACCGGCGTATCGGTCGATGTCCTACGGTCCTGGGAACGTCGCTATGGCCTGCTCTCACCCGAACGAACAGCTGGTGGATTCCGCCTCTACGCGGAGGCTGATGTCGCCCGCGTAACGGCGATGCGCGCGTTCCTGGCCGCTGGCGTCGCGGCATCGGAAGCGGCGCGGCAGGTGCTCGCAGGGGCGGTGCCGGCCGCAGCGGGCGCTGAGACGGCGCTCACCGACGTTCGCAACGAACTCCACACTGCCCTCCGCCGCTTCGACGAGACGGCGATCGAGAGTGCCATCGATCGCGTGCTCGCTGGCTTCGGACTCGATACCGCCATCCGCGAGCTGTTTCTTCCCGCCTTGCGAGAGCTCGGTGACGACTGGGCGGCGGACACAGTCAGCGTGGCCCAGGAGCACTTCGCCGTCACGGTGCTTCGCGGCCGACTCCTCGCGTTGGCCCGGGGCTGGGATGCCGGTCTCGGTCCGCGAGCCGTGCTCGCCTGTCCGCCTGGTGAGTTCCACGACGTTTCGCTGATCCTGTTCGGGCTCACCGTTCGCCGGCGCGGATGGCGGATAACCTTCCTGGGAGCCAATACGCCGATGGAAGACGTCTTCGCCACGGAGGAGCGAATCGCCGCGCGTCTGACTGTCTTGTTCGCATCCAACTGGGACGGCCATCGCGCGCTCGTGCCAGTTCTGGCGGCGAACGCTGCACGGGCCATCGCGCTTGGCGGCGCGACGGCGGGTCCCATCGCTGAAGCGGCCGGTTGCCGCTGGCTCTGGGGGGACCCGGTCGCGGCTGCCGAAGAGGTGACACGGGAAATTGCTTCGGCGGCGGACTCGCCATCGATGACCGGTGACGGGGCGAAGCGCCAAACCGTCCGGACGACCGACGGCAAGCGGTCAGCGGGGCTGCGATGAGAGCGCTTGTCTTCGGTGCGAGCGGGTACGTGGGCACCAATCTCGTGCCACGCCTGGCCGAGCGGGACTTCGAGGTCCGCGCGGCCGGGCGGCACGCCGAAGTGCTCAACGCGCGAGGCTGGAAGGGCGTCGAGGTCGTGACAGCGGACGCGCTCGCGCCCGAATCATTGGCGAAGGCGCTCGAGGGCATCGATGTCGCGTTCTATCTTGTCCACTCCATGGCGTCGGGCGCGGACTTCGCGCGCCTCGATCGCCAGGCGGCCACGAACTTCCGTGACGCTGCAGCCGCCGCGGGCGTGAAGCGCATCATCTATCTCGGCGGGCTTCAGCCAGGGCACGACGCGAGCGAACACCTCGCATCGAGACGCGAGACGGGCGATGTGCTCCGAGCAGGCCCCGTTCCCGTCACCGAGCTGCGGGCGGGCATTGTCGTGGGAGCGGGGTCGGCCGCATTCGAGGTCATCCGCGACCTCGCCAACCACCTGCCCGTCATGACTACACCGCGCTGGGTGCGCTCGCGGACGCGGCCAATCGCGCTGGACGACCTCCTGGACTACCTGGTAGGTGTCGCAGAGCACCCCGAGACGGCCGGCCAAACCTACGACGTCGGGGGGAAGGAGACGCTCACCTATGCCGACATGCTGCGGGAGTTCGCCGCGGTCACGGGGAAGCGTCGGCTGATCATCCCGGTGCCGGTGCTAACACCGCGCCTCTCTTCGTACTGGCTTGGCCTGGTTACCGCGGTGCCCGCCGCGGTCGCGCGACCGTTGATCGACGGTCTGCGCCACGACCTCATCCCGGACGACCGGACCATCCGCGCGGTGCTTCCGATCCCGCTGCGCACCTACAGGGAGGCCGTTGTCGCCGCGCTCGAACGGGAGCGTTCGCTTTCGGTGCCGGCGCGATGGACCGAAGGAGCACTCGCGTTCCGCGGCTACAACGCGGAGGTCTCGTACTACTCGAAGGGCGAGCGCACGGAGCTCGACGGGCAGGCGTCGGCTGAGAACCTGTGGAAGGTGGTGTCCAGCCTGGGCGGCGATACCGGCTACTACTACGCGAACGTCCTCTGGCGGCTGCGGGGACTGTTGGATCGCCTCGTTGGCGGCCCGGGCATGCGTCGTGGCCGGCGCCACCCTGCGGAGGTGCGGGTGGGCGATACGCTCGACTTCTGGCGCGTCGCTGCGGTCGAACCCGGCCGGCGCCTGACGCTGCTCGCCGAGATGCGGCTGCCGGGGACGGCCGTGCTGGAGTTCGAAGTGGTGACCACGGGGGCGCACACCAGCCGCCTGGTCACCACCGCGCGCTTCCACCCCTCGGGCACGCTGGGGCTGCTGTACTGGAAGGCGCTCGTGCTTGCTCACAACAGGATCTTCCGCGGCATGCCGCGCGCCATGGTGCGTCGTGCCGAGTGGCTGGAGTCGTTGGGCTGATGACCGCCTCGGGGTTTCCCGCCAGCGAAGGAACAGCAGTGGTCTGGTTCCGGC
>CAMAUF010000187.1 GCA_945861295.1 bacterium
CGCCGGGCTGATCAACAGCCCGGCAAGTTCGCCGCTCATCCTCCAGGGAATCGCTCGGCCGCGCGTCGACAGCATCTTCCCGCACAGCGGCAACCCGCCTGTGTTGTACGTGGAGAATCCCGACGGCACGACCGTGAGGGTGACCGGACGGAACTTTCTTACGGCGGGGTACACCTACCTCGACTGCTTTGTCGTCTTCTACGCTGTGGTCGACCCCTTCCCGGAAGTCGGTCGGAGCCCGTGTTTGACACAGTCGGCAACGGTTGTGACGGCGAAGGTGGCGGTCAGCCCGCCCTACCCCCATGAGACGGAGATTCGCGTCGAGTTGGAACTCGAGGAGCTTGGCCCGGCGCCCCCGCCGACGGTCGATGTCAGCAGCCCCCGGCTCTTCCCGGGCTCCAAGATCAGTCGTTTCGTCATTACGACCGGCGTGGCGATCGAGAATCTCTCTCCGCCCGACGGCACGTACCTCGGCGGGAACCGGATCACGATCACGGGCTCTGGATTCCCTTCGTCGTGCACCGCGATCGCCATCGATTTCGACGGCAAGCCCGGCACGGACTGCGATCGGATCGATGACACGCACATCAGCGTCCTGGTCCCGGAGAGCGAACCCAAGCCGCCCGGCGTGATCGACGTCGTCGTCACCGTGGGCGCCACGCTGCCGAGCCCGAAGGCGCCGGAGAGCAAGTACACCTACACGGGCGGCCCGAACATCACCTCGGTGAGCCCCGCTTCTGGACCGGTTTCGGGCGGGACGCGGATTGTGATTATCGGGAGCGGGTTCCAATCCGGCGGTATTCCGGCCACCGAAGTGCTCATTGGCGGTAGCCCGTCCATCCCGGCGAACTCGATCGTCGTTGTCAACGACTCCGAGATCCGGGCCGTGACGCCGAACTTCAACATCGGCGCGGGCGGCCCCGGCCCGGGCACGTACCGCGTGACGGTCGTACATCCCGAGGCGGGCGAGTCTCCACCCTCGCCGGCGGCGGCGTTCACGTACACGTCGGGCCCGGTCGTTTTCTCGCTGTCGCCGGCGTCCGGGCCGCCCACAGGGGGGACGATCGTTGAAATCCGAGGCGCCAACTTTAGTCCGGGCGTGAAAGTGCGGTTCGGCACGGTCGATGCCCTGAACGTCGTGTTCAACGGCAACGACGTTGTCCGTGCGGAGGCGCCGCCAGGCGCCGGGGTCGTCGATGTCCGCGTGCGCACAGCAACCGCCGAGAGCCCCAACACGCCGGCCGACGACTTCACGTACTCGGCGGGCGAACTGCAGAAGATCGAACCGAACGCCGGCCCGATGGCAGGCGGCACGCTGGTCAAAGTCACCGGATCGAGCTTCACGGGCGGCACGAAAATCCGTTTTGACGGTGTCGAAATCGCGCCAACGTTCGTGAGCGCGATCGAGTTGCGTTTCACGACTCCGCCGGCTGGCGTCCCCTTGGGCCCGAAGGAAGTGTCCGTCGAGGTCGTCACCCTTTCGGGCCCGAGCAACTCGGTCACGTTCACGTTCACCGATGGCCCGATCGTGAGTGTGGTCAACCCGAACGAAGGTCCGAGCAGCGGCGGCAACATCGTGATCATCACCGGTACCGGCTTCATCCCCGGGTCCACGGTGAAGTTCGGGGCCTTGGCGGCGGCGTCGGCCGTTGTGAACAGCGCGACCCAGATAACTGCGATTGCGCCAGCCGTGGCGGCGCCGGGCGAGGTGCAGGTCCGCGTCACGAGCAGCGCCGGGGTCTCGCCCCTATCCGTGGCGGCGCGGTACGCCTACAAGTCAACGTCGCCGCTGATCCAGCAGCTCGTGCCGGCGGCCGGTCCTTCGTTCGGCGGGAATAAGGTGACGCTCACCGGTTCTGGGTTCACTGGAGTCGTCTGCCCGGGCGGCGTCAAGGTTGGCTTTCAGCCGGTCGATTCGTGCACTGTCGACAATGACGCCAGCTTGACGATCGTCATGCCGCCGAACTCGGTCGGCGCGAAGATCGTGGTCGTGACGACTGCGAACGGCACCAGCAATCTCGATGTCACCTACCTGTACGAGAAATCGGTGGGACCGCCGCCGGCCGAGGCGCCGCCGCCCGACCCTGGCCCGCAGACCTATCAGTTGCACTTCCGTTGGACGCTGATCACCTGGGCCGGGAAGGACGGGCTGGATGTCATCGTGGCGTTGCAGGGCACATCGCCGGCCAACGACCTCCGGACCAAAGTCACCGCGGTCTTCCAGTGGGACGAGGCCGCGAAGGTATGGCGCGCCTTCTTCCCGCCAAGCAAGGACGTGCCCGGCGCCAACGAGTTTGACGCGTTCAAGCGCGGGTTCACCTATTGGATCGCGATCCTTGGGCCGGCCGGGGCGACTTGGACAGTGTCACCGAACTAGCGATGCGTCCCAAGCCCCGAAACAAGCGTATCCTAGGGGACGACAATCCGTGAGCCGAGGTGGCGAGCCGTGAAGTTCGGTTCATTCCGCGTCAACGCCGGTGGTCGCGTCTTCGAGGCGCCGCTCGATGAGCCCTCGCTGATCGTGGGTACTGAAGCTGGTTCTGGCGTCGAACTGGCCGATGCCTCCGTCGCGAGCCGCCACGCGCGGCTGGTCTTCGATTCGGGTCGGCTCACGGTTGAGGATCTGGGCTCGCCCGGCGGGACCTACCTCAACGGCGTCCGGCTCCAACCGCATACGATTCATGTCGTCGCCGATGGCCAGTCGCTGCGCTTCGGCAACGTCGAGGCAGGATTTCGCGAACCGGGCCACGCCTCGCTTCCTGCATCCGAGCCCGCCTTTGCCGCCGCCGGACCGGCCCTGCTTCGCGTCGCTGTTCAGCCGCCGGCCGGGCCTGTGACGCCCGGCCAACCGGCGGTGATCCAGGTTTCGGTCCAGAATCGTAGCCGCGTTGTCGACCAGGTCAGCCTGGCGGTCTCCGGCGTGTCTCCGGCTTGGGTGACTATTCCGAAGCCAACGTTTTCGCTGCTTCCGGACCAGAGCGAAGAGAGCACGATCGTCGTTACGGTGCCCCGGGAGGCGGGAGCGCCCGCGGGGGCGGTGGCGTTCTCCGTGGTCGCTCAATCGCGGCAGGGCCACGCCGCATCGGCCCCCGTCACCATGAACGTTCTGCCTTTTGAGGCGTTGTCCATGGCGTTGGAGCCGCAGGCGTCCGACCGGAACTTCCGCCTCATCGCCCGCAACGGCGGCAACACCCCGCAAACCTTCGCGCTGGCGGGGTCTGACGACGAGATGGCGTTCAGTTACACGTTCGACCCGCCCGCCCTCGTCGTACCGCCTGGCGGCGAGGCGACCGTCCGCGTCCAAGTCGCGGCCGGTGGGAGGCCAATGTCCGGCCCGGAGCAACGCCCGCAGTTCAAGATTAAGGCGACCCCGACCGCCGGCGCAGGCGAACAGCAGACCTTTGGCGGCACGCTGATCGTCCGGCCCCGATTCAAGCGCGATCCACGGAAGGTCTTGACAGCAGCGCTCGCATTGGCCGCCATCGCGGCGGCGGCAGCCTTCATCCCGTTCTGTCTCGGCGGCGACAAGGATGGCTCGGTCCCCGCGACGCCGACCTCTCAGGTGTTGAAGCCAGGGGAGGAGCCGACGGTCCACATGTGCGGCGACGGCACGGCTGACCCGCCGGCAGGCTCCTCGACGACCCCCGAAGCCACACAGACCCCGGTCGTGGTGACGCGCGCTGGCGCCGGCGCTGATCCCGGCGGCCCACTTTTCGCCCAGAACGACGCCCGCTGGGGCAACGACGAGTACGCCCGTGCCCAGGACCCTGAGTTTGGCCCCGACTGGTGCGGCTCTACGATCGCCCAGTGCGGCTGCGCGATGACCTCCGTGGCGACGATTCTTTCGCTCTATCAAGTGACCGTGATCCCGGAGGGGACCGCCCTGAGCCCAGAGTCGCTCAACGCCTGGTTCAACGGCGACGCCGTCAAGACCTCGCGCGGTTGGGTCAGCCGCGGCTACGTTTTCGGCGATGTCGTCTGGAGCGCAGGCGGCGCGCTCTCGGGCCAGGTAGCGGCCCTGAATCCCGGCTCCCCGAAGGTCCGTTTCGTGCGCTCCGGCAGCGGTTCCGATGACGAGATCCGCAAGGAGATGGCGGAAGGGCGGGCCGTCATCCTCGCCGTGCCGGGCCACTGGATCGCCGTAGCTGGCCTCGAGGGCAACCGGATCCGGATCAACGACCCCTACTACGCGGATCGCGTCTATCTCGACGCCGCCTACCCCGGAAAGGTCTTGTCGAGCCGGATCTACGAGTCGAGCGAAGACCTCAGCGCGATCGTCGTCACCGTCACGGCCGATCAGCGCGTCAAGATCACCGATTCTAACGGCCGTGTTGTCGGCACGAACGCGAAGGGCACTCCCGAAGAGGCCGCGAAGGGGGCCAAGCGCGAGGTCGCCGGAGCGTCCTACGCCTATGAGGCGGCGTGGCGGGATCCGAACTGCATCGAGAGCCTCCCGCCTCCAGGCGCGGGCACGAACCAAATCGTGATCCCGCGGCCAGGCGGAAAATACAAGGTCGAAGTGGTCGACCCCAACGGGAAGCCGGTTGTCGCCGTCCACACTATTGATAAGGACGGGAAAATCACGATCTCGGTCGTTGAAGAGGATGAATTCGTCATCGATGTCCCGAAGGCGGCCGTCACTCCGGGCCCGACCACCCCGGTCACCGTCTCAGTCACCCCGACGACGCCGGCCACTGTCCCGACGACAGCGACGGCGGTCACCCCCACGACGCCTCCGACGACCGTGGCGCCGGTTGTGACCACGGTGGTCACGACGACCGTTACGTCAGTCACCCCGCCGAAGGCTGGCATCGCCTGCCGGACAGCTCCCGACGGCGCAGCCGTGGTCATGACTTGCGACGGGACCGTCGAGGGGACGGCGACATCGACCTACTGGGAGGTGAACGGCGTCCGGTCGGCAACGGTCGGGCTGGTGTTTACCAACCGGTTTACCGTGACATCGAGGCCCTTGGTCGTGTTCAACGCCTGCAACGGCGGCGCCTGCTCGTCGGCGAGCCAATCGGTCATCGTCGACGTCCCGACGCCGACGCCAACCGTAAACCCCGGCCCGACGAGCGGGACGATTAGCTGCACGAGCGCCATCGTCTCCGGAAGGGCGGAGATCAAGTGCACCGAAAGCTTCAACGGCGCCTACGACGCAGTGCAATGGACAGCGACGAACGCCTTGCCATTAACCGCGACCACGGCGCCGAAAGCCGGGTGGCTCACCTATGGCCTGCCTGGCGTGGTCACCGTCACGGCCAAGGGGTGTCTTGGGACCAAGTGTGTCGAAGCCAACA
>CAMAUF010000188.1 GCA_945861295.1 bacterium
CAGCCGCGGCCGCTCGGGCGTCCCGGACACCTTCTTGCGGACGCGCGCTTGGCGGCGTTTGCGGGCTTCGACGCTGGTCGCTTGTGCCATTACTTGCCCACCTTTCCGGTCTTCCCGGCCTTGCGGCGCACGCGCTCGCCAAGGTAGCGGACGCCCTTGCCCTTATACGGCTCGGGCGGCCGGAGCTTGCGGATGTTCGCCGCGACCTGACCGACCATCTCTTTGTCGATCCCTTGGACATGGATGCGCGGCCCTTCGAGCGTGAAGCTGATGCCCTCGGGCGGCGTCACGTGCACCGGGTGAGAAAACCCCAGGGCGAGTTGGAGGTTCGCCCCCTGGAGCTGCGCCCGGTAACCGACACCTTGCACTTCAAGCGTCTTGGTGAAGCCGGTTGTCACCCCGGTCACCATGTTCGACAGGAGCGTGCGAGAGAGCCCATGCAGCGCTTTCGCCGCGGTCTCTTCCGACCCGCGCGAGACGACCAGCTGCTCACCGTCTCTCTCAAGACGGATGATGCTGGGGAAGCTCCGCCCCATCTCGCCCCGCGGACCTTTGACCAGGACCGCGTTGTCATCCCCGAGGGTGACTTGGACGCCGGCCGGGATGGCAATGGGTTGCCGTCCAATTCGGGACATTGAACCGCCTCCCTACCAGACGTAGCAGAGAAGCTCGCCGCCGACGCTCTGCCGGCGGGCCTCCTGCCCCGTCATGATCCCCTTCGGGGTCGAAAGAATCGCGATCCCAAGGCCACCATAGACCCGCGGGATCTCGTTCCGTTGCACATAGACGCGGAGCCCGGGCTTGCTCACCCGCTTGACTCCGCTGAGGACGGGCGCCTTCCGGCCGCCGTAGTTCAAGTCGACCTTCAGGTTGACCTGAGGCCGGCCGTCATCGGTCACCATGCTAAAGCCCTTGATAAAGCCTTCGCTCTGCAAGACGCTCGCAATGGAAACCTTCATCTTCGACGCTGGCATCAGCACCGAATCGTGGCGCGCCTGCACCGCGTTCCGGATGCGGGTCAGCATGTCGCCAATCGGGTCATTCACACTCATGTTGTTCCCCTGGCCTTCCGCGTTCTACCAGCTTGATTTCTTCACACCCGGGAGGAGGCCCCGAAGCGCCATCTCCCGGAACGTGATGCGAGACAACCCAAAGCGGCGGATGAACGCCCTGGGACGACCGTCGATAACATCCCGGTTATGCAGCCGGGTTGGACTGCTGTTCAGCGGAAGCTTGCGCAGTTCGTCATACAGCCCAGCCACCCGTTGAGGATCTTCCCACGAATGGCGGATCTCTTCCTTGAGGCCGCGACGCTTGGCCGCGAACTTGTCGTGGAGTTCACGGCGGTGCGCGTCCCGGTTCCGAATCCCTTTAGATGCCAACGCGGTCCCCCTTAGTTCTTCTGGAAGGGCAGGCCCACCAGCTCGAGCAGCCGGCGACCTTCTTCGTCAGTTTTCGCGGTCGTTACGATCGTGACCTGCAGGCCACGGACCTTGTCAACCCGGTCGTAGTCGATCTCCGGAAAGATCAGCTGCTCCCGGAGGCCGAGGCTGTAGTTGCCGCGTCCATCGAACGCGTTCGGGTTGAGGCCCTGAAAATCCCGAATGCGCGGCAGGGCGGCCACGATCAGGCGGTCCAGGAACTCGTACATCCGCGCCCCGCGCAGCGTCGCAGAGACGCCGATCGGGTTGCCCGCCCGCAGCCGGAAGTTCGCGATTGAGCGCTTGGCCCGGTTGATCACTGGCTTTTGACCGGTGATCGCCGCGACTTCGTCGGCCGCCTTGTCCAGCGCATTCGCATCGGTCAGGGCCTCGCCCATCCCGATGTTGATGACGACCTTCACAAGCTTCGGCACCTGCATAACGTTTTCGTAGCCGAAGTGCTCCCGCATCGCCGGCAGCACTTCGCCTTCATACTTTTCACGGAGTCGTGTAGCCATTTATTCGACGTCCTCCCCGCTCCGCTTTGCCACCCGCACCAAGGTCCCATCCTCCCGCGCCCGGAAACCGACGCGCGTGGGAAGGTCTGTGTTCGGGTCGATCAACATGACATTGCTCACGTGGATCGGCGCCTCGCGCTCGATGATGGCCGACGTCTGGGTCTGGGTCTTGGCCCGCTGGTGCTTTTTCACCATGTTCACGCCCTCGACCACCAGCCGGTCGTGCTTGTTCACAACCTGGCGGACGAGGCCGCGCTTCCCGCGATCCTTGCCGGATATCACGACGACGCGGTCACCCCGCTTGATCTTCGCAGGCATCAGAGCACCTCCGGCGCGAGCGAGACGATCTTCATGAAGTTCCGGTCACGCAGTTCACGGGCGACGGGCCCGAAGATGCGTGTCCCGCGCGGGTTCTCCCCATCAGTCGCGAGCAGGACCGCCGCGTTCTCATCGAAGCGGATGTAGGAGCCGTCGGCGCGACCGTATTCCTTAGCCACACGCACGACTACCGCCTTCACGACTTCGCCCTTCTTCACGTTTGAGTTCGGCTGCGCCACCTTGACCGACGCGACGATGATGTCGCCCGGGCGCGCATAGCGCCGCTTGTGCCCGCCCATGACGCGGATGCAGAGGATCTGCCGGGCGCCGGAATTATCGGCGACCTTCAGCCGAGATTCTTGCTGGATCACTGCTGCACCTCCGCTTTCGGGGCGGCCTGCGCGGTCACTTCGATCTCCCGCCCGATGCTCGATGGCGCCACGTCGGCGACGTCGCCGCGCGTGAGCACTTCGATGACGCGCCAGCGCTTCTCCTTCGACATCGGCCGGCACTCTTCGATCCGGACCAAATCGCCAAGCTTGCAGCCGTTCGCCTCGTCGTGCGCCTTGTAGCGGCTCGTGAGCGTGAGCACCTTGTGATACAGCCGATGCTTCTTGCGGCGCTCGACGGAGACGACGATGGTCTTATCCATCTTGTCACTCACGACAACTCCCTGGATGACGCGTTGCTGGCCCATCGCCTACTCCTCGCCTTGCACGGCGTCGAGCTCGTGCTCGCGCTTGATGGTCCGGAGGCGCGCGATCTTCCGCCGGATGTTCCGCAGCTCACGGTAATTTTGCAGCTGCCGGCTCGCGTGCTGAAACCGCAGCGTGAACAACGCCCGGTACGCCTCGTTGATCTCTTTGTCCAGGCCCTCTTCGTCGAGGCGCCGCACATCGACAGCTTTTTGGTTGGGCATTAGGCCACCGCCTCTTCTCGCAGGACGACGCGGCACGGGATCGGCAGCTTGTGAGCCGCCCGGCGGAGCGCCTCACGCGCTACGTCATCCGGCACGCCTGCAATCTCGAACATGATCCGGTCTGGCTTCACGACCGCGACCCACTTGTCGGGAGCGCCTTTGCCGGAGCCCATGCGGGTCTCGGCCGGCTTGGCGGTGACCGACTTATCCGGGAAGATCCGGATCCAGACCTTGCCCCCGCGCTTCATGTGGTTGGTCATGGCGCGGCGCGCGCTTTCGATGTGCCGCGAGTCGATCCAAGCCGCGCCTTCCGCCTGAAGGCCGTACTCGCCGAACGCGACCGTGTTGCCAGTCAGCGCGCGGCCCTCGCGGCGCCCGCGCATCATCTTGCGATGCTTTACTCGTCGAGGTTGCAGCATTAGGAACTCCCCTCGGCGAGCACAGCTTCCTGCTGCTCCATGGTGATCGCCGTGTGACCGAGCGGCGCCGCCATCGGCACGACAGCCTCAGGGCTCGCGACCGCGGCGCGTGCGGCTTCCTGCGGTTCCGGCTCTGGCCGACGCTCGGCAGGCCGCTCCGGCAAGATGATCCCCTTGAAAATCCAAGCCTTGACGCCGATCCGCCCGAACTGCGTTTGTGCTTCCGCGATGCCGTAGTCGATGTCCGCCCGCAACGTATGGCGCGGGACCCGGCCCTGCGTCTCCGATTCCCGGCGCGACATCTCCGAGCCGCCCAGACGGCCAGCGATGGCGATCCGGCAACCCTTCGCGCCACGCTGCATCGTCCGCTGCACAGCCTGCTTGATGGCCCGGCGGAAAGCGACGCGCCGCTCCAGCTGGTCGGCCACAGAACGAGCCAACAGATAGGCGTCCATCTCGGGCGTCCTGATCTCCTGGATGTTGACGCGGACGCGCCCGCCGCTGACCTTTTCCAGTTTGGCCCGCAGCTCCTCCACCTTCGCGCCCTGGCGGCCGATGACGATGCCGGGCTTGGCGGTGTGGATGGTCACCGTCACGAGGTTCGCGTTCCGGTCGAGTTCAACGCGGCTGATGCTCGCGTCGCGCAGGTTCGTCAGGACGTATTCGCGGAGCGCGAAGTCCTGATGCAGGCGGGTCGTGTAATCGCGTTCGGCGAACCAGCGGGACTCCCAGTCATAGAGAATCCCAAGCCGGAACCCATGCGGGTGTACTTTCTGTCCCAAACTATGCCCCCCGCTCGTCGAGGATGATCGTCACATGCGCGGAGCGACGAAGGATTGGGCTGACGCGCCCCCGTGAACGCGGCTTGAACCGCTTCAACGTCTTGCCCTCGTCCGCAAACGCGCGCTTGATGACCAGGCCGTCGACGTCCAGCCCGAAATTGTTCTCCGCGTTCGCCGCGGCCGATAGCACCGTCTTCGAAACGGACTTCGCGTGTGGCGAAGGCAGGTACCGGAGCAAGGCAAGCGACTGGTCGACCGAAAGGCCTGGGAGCCGCTCAAGGATGAGGCGCACCTTCCGGGCCGACACGCCGAGATCGCGAGTGACTGCGCGTACTTCCATCGTTAGCGCCTCACCTTGCTCTGCCGGTCGCTCTTCGAGATGTGCCCGCGGAACGTCCGCGTAGGCGCAAACTCGCCGAGCTTGTGCCCGACCATGTTCTCGGTCACGAAAACCGGGATGTGGCGTTTTCCGTCGTGCACGGCAATGGTAAAGCCGATCATCTCCGGAAGGATGGTAGAAGCTCGCGACCAGGTCTTGATGACCGCGCGATTCGACACGTTGCGGAGGGCGAGGATCTTGCGCTCCAGCGACGGGTGCACGAATGGACCCTTCTTTGTTGAACGCGACATACGCTATGACCTCCGCCGGACGATAAACTTGTCTGTGCGCTTGCTATTGCGGGTCCGCCGGCCAAGTGCCGGCTTGCCCCAGGGCGTCTTCGGACCGGGCATGCCCACCGGCGTCCGGCCTTCGCCGCCGCCATGTGGATGGTCCCGTGGGTTCATGACCGAGCCGCGGACCTGAGGCCGCCGCCCGCGATGGCGGGTTGCGCCTGCCTTGCCCAAGCGGACGAGGCCA
>CAMAUF010000189.1 GCA_945861295.1 bacterium
CGAAGTAACCGCCTGGCCGAACGACAAGAAAGGGCCGCTCGTCACGAGCGGCCCTTTCTTCGGGAGGAGGGGATGACTTGTGGGCTAGTTGACGTTCGAGGGCTGGGCCGAGCTCGCGGGAGCTAGGCCGCGGGGCCCGTGGCCGAAGCGCGGGCCGTCACGACCCACGGTCCGGGCTCCGTCGATCATCCCGTCGAGGTTGGCGGTGAACTCGGCCAGCCGCGCATCGGCCTGCGCCTGGGTCAACCGCCCCGCGGTGACGGCTTCGGCGAGCTTGGTCTTCTGCCCGTCCGTCAGGAACGCCTTCAGCTCGTCGCGGGACTTGCCATGGTTGGCGGCTACTTCGGCCAGCGTGCTGCCGCCCTCGAGCTCCGTTCGGAGCTGTTGTTCGGTGATGCCCAAGAAACCGGCGATGTCGGCGGGGGCGTGCATACCGGGGCCGCCACGGCCGTCGACGCGTCCGCCACGGTCATGGTCGCCGCCCGGGCGGCCGAAGCCGAAGAGCGGCGCGGCCCCGTCCTCGATGCGCTGGCGGGCCTCGGCCGCCTGTTCCGCCGTGATCGTGCCGTCCGCCTCGAGTTGGGCGACCTTGTCGAGCGCGACCGCCTTGAGCGCAGCCCGCAGGGCATCTTCGGAGATGCCCAGCTTTGCGGCGAGCGCCGTGATGAACGCGTCGGCCTTCTCAGAGGGCGCCTGCTGGGCGAGGACGGTGGTCGTGCTCCCGGTCCCTGTCGTCGAGCCGGAACTGCCGGCAGCGTAGACGACGCTCCCGCCGGCGATCGCGAGGGCGGTGATGGCGGTGCTGCCAAGGATGGTGAAGCGGTTCATGCGGTTAGCCATGGTGTGGAACTCCTTGCCGGATTGGCCGGCGAACTAGCGGGCGAATTGGGTGAGGTCGTGGAACGCAGGGTGGTCGCGGCTGTCGAATCGTGCCCTCCTGCATCTTGGGGCTCGTGCCCCGATCTCTCGGTCGGGTCTCCCTTTCCGAGGTGACCTCACTATCTCGCGGCCCCGTTGGCTGAAAGTGAGACCAGGATGTGAAAGCTCACATGATGTAAAGGCGTGGATCTGCTTTCATCTCTGCATGCACGTGCTCTTAGTCGAAGACGAAGCCCGCCTCGCCAACGCCATCCGCCGCGTCGTCGAGGAAGACGGCAACGTCATCGATGTCGTTGGCGATGGGCTCGATGCCTTCCTTCAGGCCCAGGCGGAGAGCTACGACGTCATCGTGCTCGATGTGATGCTGCCCTCGCTTGATGGCTTCGAAGTCGCCAGACGGCTGAGACGGGCCGGCGTGAAGACCCCGATCCTGATGCTGACGGCGCGCGACTCGGTTGCCGACCGGGTCAAGGGGCTGGACGCCGGCGCCGACGATTACGTGCTCAAGCCCTTCGCCATGGCCGAACTTCTCGCCCGCATTCGCGCTCAGGGCCGGCGCAACCATATGGCCACGGGCGAACCGAACCTGCTCAGCGTCGGAGATCTCGAACTCGACCTGAAGACGCGTGAGGCGATCCGGGGCGGCCAGCGCATCGAGCTGACCCCGAAGGAGTTCCTGTTGCTGGAGACGCTCATGCGGCATCCAGGCCAAGTGCTAACGCGGGCCCAGATCCTCGATCGCGTTTGGAGCCTCGACAGCTACACGGAATCGAACGTCGTCGACACCTACATCCACTATCTCCGCACCAAGATCGACGCTGAGTTCGAGCCCAAGCTGATCCGCACCGTGCGCGGCGCGGGATATGCGATCCGCAAGCCATGATGTTTCGCAACGCCCGGCTCCGGTTGACGGCTTGGTATGCGGGCTCGCTCGCGGCGGTGCTGGTTGCCGTCGGCCTGGCGGCTTTTCTCATCCTCCGAAACGAGATCGACGCGGAGATCGACGACTCACTGGCGAGCATCCCGGGCGACGTGCTGCCCGGGCTCGTCCCCGCGGAGGCCGGCCTTTCCCGCCGGGAGGGCGACACTGTCCGAGGCGACCGTTTTCCGGGGCCGCGACAAGGGCCTGGCGCAATCGTGCCGACCGATGTCTTCACCCTCGTCCTCGGCCCGCAGGGCGAGCAACTGTTCAACTCTCGCAACGTCGACCTCACCGGCTGGCCGCTCGCGAAGCTCTCGACCAGCGCGGACGAAACCCCTCGGCTGCTTGAGTTCTCGGCGGAGGGCGAACACTTCCGGGTGCGGATCGTGCGTACCGACATCGCGCGCGGAGGTCCGGCGGTCGTCCTCGTGGGACGGTCGCTGGCGACGCGGGATCATCAGCTCGAAGTCCTCGTGGCGGTTTTGGGTGCGGGCGGTCTGGCTGGGGTTGCGCTCGCGGCCGTCGGCGGGTTTGTCCTGGCGGGCCGGACGCTGAGTCCCATCCAGCGCACGCTCGAGACCCAGCGCCGGTTCGTTTCCGACGCTTCCCACGAACTGCGCACGCCGATCGCGGTCGTCAGCGCCAACGCCGACGTGCTCCTCGGTCATAGCGACGAAACGGTGGATGAGAACATCGACCACGTTGCGGCGATCAGCGACGAGGCCCGCCACATGTCCCGGCTTGTCGCCGACCTCCTCACGCTCGCGCGCGCCGACGAAGGCAGCCTCAACCTCGAACTCGGCCCGGTCGACGCGGCCGGCGTCGTTTCGAGCCTGATCGACAGCATGAACGCGCTCGCCGATGACCGCGGAGTCACGCTTGTCGCGCAGACCACCCCCTCCCCGACCGAGGCCGACCCGAACCGGCTTCGTCAGGTCCTCACGATCCTGGTTGATAACGCGCTGAAGTACACGCTGCGGGGCGGGAGTGTGACGGTGACCTGCGGCCGCCGCGGCTCGACGGTCGAACTAGCGGTCGCGGATAACGGGCCGGGGATCGCTCCTGGTGATCAAGGCCGCATCTTCGACCGCTTCTACCGGATCGACGCCGCCAGGACGGCGGGTGGGGCCGGGCTCGGACTCGCGATCGCGCGCACGATCGCTGAGGCCCACGGCGGCAGGCTCACCGTCGATTCGACGCTTGGCAAGGGCTCGACATTCACGCTCAGACTTCCGGCGCGCCCATCCTCACGGTAAGCCCGGATTAGCTCGTCAGCATCATCAGCGCGTATTCCATGTTGCTTTTCATGGAGGGAGCGTTGTCTTCCCAAAGCGGGTCGTGGCGTTTGCCGCGGCGGTGCAGCATGAGGTTGAAGCCCGTGATGATCCCGAACTTGTAGACGGCGAGCGCTTTGAACCAGTTCATGCTCTTGCCGAGGTCCTGGCCCCAGGCTTCCTGATACATCGTCTCGAGCTCGTCGCCGTGGGGCATGCCCGGGCTGATCGCGCGGTGCACCCAGGCGCGCGGGTCGTTGAAAGCGCAGATCCAGCCGACATCGTTCAGCGTCGCTCCGATCCCGCACAGTTCCCAGTCGATCAACGCGAGGAGCTTGCCATCCCACGACGACATCATGTTCCCGTACTGGTAGTCGCCGTGGTAGATGCCGATGTTCGAATCCCCCGGGATCTTGTCCAGCAGGAGCTGGCGGACTTGGGGTTGAAGGGCGAGTAGATGCTGGTCGGCGGCGCGTTCATAGAAGCGGTCCCAGCGCGTCACATCGAATTCGAAGCCCCAAAAATCGCCGAGGTACCCACACTTGGCTTTGTCGACGCGGTGGACTCCGGCAAGCGCGGTCATGGCCTGCCGGGCGAACTCCCAGCGCGTCTCCTTCGAAAGCTTTTCGATCCAGTCGCCGCGAAAGACGTCGCCTTCGAGGCGGTCGACAACGAAGTACGGCCGGTCGAACCATTGCGGGTCGGCCCCGCTCCAAACGACGCTGCAGTGCGGCACGTCCGTGCCATCCAAAGCGTTGAGGACGCTCGCCTGGCGGAGGACATCGGCGGTGCCTTCGAGCTTGACGTTCGGCGGCGGCAGGCGCATCCAGTAGCGCCGCAGCTGGCCCTCGCTCTGGACATCGAACAGGTAGGCGAAGCCGGCGTGGCCGGGCGCGTTTTCGCACATGACGATCTTCGCGAACGGGTCTTCGAGGTGGTGACGGACGAACGGGACGAGCCGTTCCTGAAGTTCTTCGGGCGCCATGGGCTGACCTCCGCAGTTTGCGATGCGTCCGTACTATGCCGTGTCCGGGCCGAACTGGGAATTTCGCCGCCCGGCTCGGGCAGGTTACTTGGCCAGGCCAGCCAAGAGCCCGGCGACATCGCCCGCGAGCAAACTCGCCACGTGCAGCCGCAGGCCGGGGAATTGCTCGCTTTCGATGACCCCGTCGGCGCCGGGCTCGACGGCTTCGTACCGCCCGTCGCGGAGGACGAACCAATCGAGCCGGTTCTCGTGCAACTGCCAAACGACGTATTCGAGGACGCCGTTGCGTTCGTAGGAAGCTTTCTTCTCGTGCAGGTCGCGCGCGGCGCTGCTCGTGGCGACTTCAACGATGAACTCAGGCGGCCCGGCGAGGATCCCGCCCACTCCGTGCGTGCGCCCGCCGGCGTCTTCGGTTCGTCGCAAGAAGGCATCTGGTTGGACATCGTCGTCACCCAGCATGACCGAAGCGCTGTCGCAGGCCTGCAGTCCCGGCCGCCCTCCGCAGAAGATGCCGAGCAATCCGCTGACGATCGCATGGCGACTGCCGTGATCGGCGCTGACCACAGTTTCCAAGTGCACGATTCCGCGGAGCCGCTCGGCTCGCTTGATCTCCGGATGAAGGTCCGATCGCCGGTAGAACTCATCGCGCGTCAGGCGGTCGCCTTCACGGAGGGGCGGAATCGCTTCCGAGGCTCGGGTCCGGGGCGGGGCGGCAGCCATAGCGTCAGAGTACATGAAAGCGGCGGCCGATCGGCCGCCGCTTCTGCCCTCGAACGGGAGCGGCGTGCCTACGCGTAAACGACGCCGAAGTCCCAGCCGCGGCCGGCCTTGTAGCTTTGCAGGATCCGGCGGGAGACGACCATGCGGTGGCTCTCGTCCGGGCCGTCGTAGATACGGGCGGCGCGCGCGTTCCGGTACATGCCTTCGAGCGGCGTGTCGCCAGAGACGCCGCGCGCGCCATGCACCTGGATGGCGCGGTCGATCACGTCGTGCAGCACTTTGGCGCCGAAGAACTTGATCGCGCTGATCTCGACTCGGGCTTCGTCGCCTGTATCGATCTTGCGGGCCGCATCGAGGGTGAGGAGCCGGGCAGCCTGGATCTCGACGTACGAGTCGGCGATCCAGTTCTGGACGGTTTGCTTCTCGGCCAGAGTGCTGCCGTACAC
>CAMAUF010000190.1 GCA_945861295.1 bacterium
GCTGTTCCTGCTGTTGCAGGTCCAGCCGGGCGATGCCGCGCTCCTGAAGATCGGCGCCACTGGTTCGTGCCAGGAGTGCCTTGATCGCGTGCGCGAGGATCTCGGGCTCGACCGGCCTTGGTTCGTCCAGTACTTCGATTGGCTCTGGGGCGCGATGCGCTTCGACTTCGGCAAGACCTTGGGCACGAACGACCCGATCGGCCCCGAGATCCGGCTGGCGTTCCCGAAGACCCTTGAGCTGGGCCTCTTTACGATCGTGCTGACGCTGCTGATCGGCATGCCGGTCGGCGTCATCTCCGCGGTCAAACAGGGCACCTTCCTCGATTACTTCCTCCGGTTCGTCACGGTCGGCGGCCTTTCGATCCCGGCGTTCTGGCTCGGCACGCTGATCGTCGTTATGCCCGTCATTTGGTGGGATTGGACGCCGTTCGCGCGCGACCAACCCGGCTTCTTCCAGGACCCCATTCAGAATATTCGCGTCTACTTTTGGCCTTCGTTGACGATCGCGATATCGAGCGCCGCCTATGTCGCCCGTCTCCTCCGTTCGAGCATGCTCGACACGCTGTATTCCGACCACGTCCGGACGGCCCGCGCCAAAGGCCTGCATGAGCGCGTCGTCATCCTCCGCCACGTCCTGCGCGCGTCGCTCGTCACGGTGCTCACGCTGATCGGGCTCCAATTTGGAGCGGCCTTGGGCGGTTCGGTGCTGATCGAGCAGATTTACGGCATCCCGGGCATGGGCGGGCTCGTACTCCAAGCCGTCAATAAGCAGGATTACCGCGAAACGCTCGCGGTCGTGATGGTCTTCGCCACGCTTTTCATCCTCGTGCAGCTAGCGGTCGACGTCGCCTACGCATACGTCGACCCGCGGATTAGGTACTAACCATGGCACAAGCGACGGCTATCTCTGCGCCCGTGGTGATCGCGGCGCCCACGCTCCTCCAACGCCAGTGGCGCTGGATCGTCCGCTTCGTCCGCACCCAGCCGCTCGGCGTGCTGGGCGCGGCCATCATCCTGCTGATCGTGTTCGCGGCCCTCTTCGCGGGTGTCTTGACCTCGAAGGACCCGGTCGCAACGAGCACCGACATCCTGCAAAAGCCATCCGCCGACCACTTCTTCGGCACCACGCGCCAAGGCAAGGACGTCTACGCCCGCGTGCTCTATGGCGCGCGCGTCTCGCTCGAGGTGGGCCTGTTCACCGTCCTGCTCAGCGTCATGGGCGGCACCGTGCTCGCCCTCGTCGCCGGTTACTTCGGCGGCCTGGTCGACCAGATCATCAGCCGCATCGCCGACGTGCTCATCTCCTTCCCGAGCATCCTCTTCGCGCTCACCTTAGCCACGGCCCTGGGCAAGGGCCTGACCACGATGGTGATCTCGATCAGCATCATCTTCATCCCGATCATCATGCGGATTATGCGCGGGGCGGTGTTGCAGCAACGCAGCGCCCAGTACGTCGAAGCGGCGCGCGTCTTGGGCGCGACCGAGTGGCGGATTATCTTCGGGCATATCCTGCCGAACCTGATGAGCATCGCGATCATCACGGCCAGCTCGACGCTCCCGGCCGCGATCCTCACGGAGTCGGGTCTGAGCTTCCTCGGCGTTGGCGTCGCGCTGGGCGAACCCAGCTGGGGCGGGGACCTCAGCGGCGACTCGCGCCAGTTCTTCCAGATCGCCTGGTGGATGGCCATCTTCCCCGGCGCTGCCCTCAGCCTGACCGTGCTGGCGTTCAACCTGCTTGGTGACTCCCTCCGCGACACCCTCGACCCGCGCCTCCGTGGCGTGCGCTAGCGGCTGACCGCCCGCGGCGACCGAAGGCCGCTGTGTACCGAGGTTCGGCGGGCGGTCAAGAAAATGCTATAGAGCCCGCGAATCCTTGCAATTGGGGCCAGCGTAGTGTTGAATGCGGGCGCGGACTGGCTGCCCAACCAACTAGCTGCACGGCCCGCGAAGCTTAGGCATGCGCTTTGGTACGCAGGAGGGGATTTTCGATGGCTTCACAGGACAACTACTGGCTGAGGGCTCGCGCACGTGGTGTGACGCGGCGTAACTTCCTCTATGGCTCTGGCGTGGCCGCCGCCGGTTCGGCTGCGCTGCTCGCTGGGTGTGGGGACGACGACGATGAGACATCGCCGACAGCGGCGGGCTCCGCGACCACAGCTGCGTCAGGCTCCGCCACCGCGGCAGCCACAACGGCGGCCGCGGCGACGGGGAAGCGTGGCGGCACGATCATCACGAGCAAGGCCGCGCCCGACACCGGCCTCGACCCGGCAATCACCGTGACAAACCCGCTCCACCCGGCCAAGGCCTACAGCCATATCCTCCAGTACCACCTCACCGAGAACAAGTTCCACCTGGACCTGGCGGAGAAGTTCGAGCAGGCCGACCCGACGACGATGGTCTTCACGCTGAGGCCGGGGCTCAAGTTCGCGCCGCAAGTAGCGAACGGCCGCGCCCTCACCGCCGCCGACGTCGCCTACAGCTACGGGCGCTTCCCCGGCACGCTCAAGAACTTCGGCTCCGAAGTGAATGGCCTCCAGTGGAACTGGATGGACTCCTTCGAGACGCCGGACGAGCGCACTCTCAAGATCAAGCTCAAGACGCCGTACGCTTCGGCCATCCCGACCATGGGTTCCAGCGCGTTCGCCGTGGTCGCGAAGGAGTTGGTCGAAGCCAATGGCGGCAAGCTGAGCGACGTGATGAACGCCGGCGCCGGCCCGTACGTCATGACCAAGCGCGACAGCTCCGGCGCCCGGTACGAGCGGAACCCCAACTACTACAAGCACACCCCGGCCATCGGCACCTTCGTCCAGGACGGACCCTACATCGATGTCTGGGACGAGCTCATCATCCAGGATCTCGCGGCCGTCGAGGCCCGCTTCCTGGCTGGCGACACGCACATCTACACACAAGGCATCGACAAGCTCAAGGCACAGGAATTCGCCTCCAACAAGAACGTCTCCGTGGTGAAGGCGACGTTCCCGGGCAATTCGCAGATGCAGCTCGACAACGAGAAGTGGGCGGCCCACCCCAAGCTCCGCGAGGCGCTCTCGCTGTCGATCGACCGCACCAAGTACATCGCCAGCATCCACCTCGGCGAAGGCCAGCTCGGCTCGCCGGTCGGGCCGATCTTCGATTCGGTCCTGAGCCAGGCCGAACTGAAGGAGCTCCAAAAGTTCGACCCGGCCCGCGCCAAGCAGCTCTGGGCGGAGGGCAACGGCAACACCGTCTTCCCCAACGGCCTCCGGACGGTCTCGGCCACGTTCGCGCCGACGACCAACATCGACTTCCTCAAGCGGGAGATCGAGGCGAACCTCGGCGTCAAGGTCACGGTTACCCCGGCAGACCTCGCGGCGTACGTGGCGATCGCGACGGCGCGGGACAAGCAGTGGGAGATCTTCGTGGCGAGTGAGTTCTCGCTCGTGACCATCCCAGACTACAACGCGCTCACCTTCTATATCCCGACCGGTTACGGCGCGATCTTCGGTAACCAACGGCTGGACTCCGCGATCCCGGCCAACGCCGAGTTCGCGAAGACGGCCCTGGACAAGTTCAACCAGCAGGCTCAGGAACTCGACCCGGCCAAGCGCAAGCAGCTCCTGCGGGACATGCAGATCTACTTCCTCAAGGAGTTCCGCCCGGCGTTGCCCATGCCGGTGGGGCAATTCCAGTACGCCGCCCACAGCAGCAAGCTGAGGAACTACCCGGAGAAGGAGTTCCCCTTCGGGAACGCCGGAAGCGGCCCCTACCGGGCCCACAACCTCTCCTTCGCCTAACGTCGCTCGGGCTCACGACCGTGCGGCCCCGCCCTCCACGGCGGGGCCGCTTTCGTAGGAGGACGAAGAGATGCGCACCTATGTCTTGCGCCGGGTCTTGCTCTTTCCGTTGCTCGTCCTTGCCGTTTCGATGATCACCTTCTTTCTCATCAGGGCGTTGCCTGGCGATGCTGCCGTCGCCCGTCTCGGCGCCGCTGGCGCGCAATGCGATACCTGTTTCGACCAAGTCCGCAAGGAGCTGGGGCTAGATAAGTCCAAGCCTGAGCAGTACTGGATCTGGTTCAGCGATGCGATTCGGGGCGACTTTGGCCTGTCAACGGCGACGCGCCAGCGAGTCTCGCCAGAACTCCGCGACCGGGTTTGGAACACGTTTCAGCTCGGCGTCCTCACGATCTTCTTCACGCTCGCCCTCGGGATCCCGGTCGGGATTCTCTCCGCCGTCCGGGCCGGCAAGCCGGTCGACTATATTCTCCGCTTTTTGTCCATCCTCGGCCTCTCGGTCCCGAGCTTCTGGATCGCGACCCTTGTCATCTTCATGCCCGTGATCTGGTGGGGGTGGACGCCGCTCGATAACTACGTTGGCTGGAGCGACCCCCTCAAGCACCTCCAACTACTGGCCCTCCCGGCCTTCATCCTGGCCATCTCCGGCTCCGCCTACACGGCGCGGATCACCCGCTCCTCGATGCTCGAAACGCTGAGCAGCGACTTCGTCCGGACCGCGCGCGCGAAGGGACTTTGGGAGCGCGTTGTCATCCTGCGTCACGTGCTCCGGAACTCGATGCTCACCCTCCTGACGGTCATCGGGTTGCAGTTCGCCACCGTGCTCGGCGGGTCTGTGGTCATTGAGACCATCTTCGGCGTCCCCGGGATGGGCGCCTGGCTGGTCTTCGCGGTCAGCAACCGCGATTACCAGATTGTTCAGGGCGTAACGGTGATCTTCGCGATGTGGTTCGTGGCGATCACCCTCCTGACGGATGTCCTCTACGCGTGGGTCGACCCTCGGATCCGGTACTAGGAGGCCGAAAGTCATGGCGGCACAAACCCCATCTTCCGAACTCGACCAAGGCTGGGCCTGGTCACAAAGTCACGGGTTCCTCGCCCGGTGGCGCCGGACTTTGGTGAGGTTCGCCCGCACGCAGCCGCTCGGGACCGCCGGCGTTGTCGTCATCGCCGTATTGCTCTTCCTCGCGGTCTTCGCCGGCCAAGTAAACACCGAAGACCCGACGGAGTTCGGGGCGGATATCCTGGCCGACCCGGGCGCCGACCATTGGTTCGGCACGAACCGAAACGGCCAGGACGTCTGGTCCAGGGTCGTCTATGGCGCGCGGCCAGCCCTCCAGATCGGGGTCGGGTCAGTCGCTGTCAGCCTCTTAGTCGCGACAATCTTGGCCCTTCTCGCCGGGTACTTCGGCGGCCTCGTCGATACCGCGATTTCGCGGCT